>JALZFU010000135.1 GCA_030861385.1 Actinomycetota bacterium | reverse complement strand
GTCGACCAACGCCACCTCGCCGAGTCGAGCCGCTCCCGGGTCGCTCTCCATCTGGGCGCGAACCATCTCTCCGTGCTCGTCCGCCTCGATCTCGACGGCGCGGCCACCCTGGAAGCGAAGCCGAAGGCCCTGGACGAGGACGCCGCCCAGGAGCTGGACGGGCAACGTGGCTCGGACGTGGCCGTCGACCCGACGGCTGTCGGGCGTCGTGAAGACCTCCTCCGTCGGCATGTTGACGATCCCATCGCGCCCCCAGTTCGTCCTCAGAGCACCCGAGAGCCAGCGGCCGCGGCGGATCAGTCCGACGGTGAGATCGGTTCCCGGGCCGGAGAAATGAAGGGCGTCGAAGTGCCGCTCCTCGAGCGACGCCGCTCGTCTCGCAAGCCGCTCGACGTGCTCGCGCCACGCCGCCTCGGGGTCGGGCTGGTCGAGCCGTAGGATCGGGGCGAGCGTCGCCCAGAGCCGGTCGACGTCGGCCTCGCCGAACAGGCGGCGCGCGAAGCCCTCCGTCGGGCCGGGCACGATCGTCCAGTTCACCTCGCTGCTCGAGAACATCGCGAAGAGCGAGCCGGTGAGCGGCATGTGGTCGGCTCCCGCGCGCTCCGCGTCGACGTCCGCGAGGAGCGCCGGGTCCGGATCGCCCCAGAGCGCGATGAACGCGCTCCGCCTCTCGACACACTCCTTCACCATGGCGTCCCACCAGTCGGGGACGAACGCAAGCGAGTCGGCGGGTGCCGCGAGGAGCCTCGCCCGCTTCACGTGCTGGTCCCAGTAGAGAACGCTGACGTAGCGTGCTCCTGCCCCGTAGGCCTCGGCGGCCACGGCGCGCGCGATCGGCGCCTGGGTGACGTCGTAGGCGAGAACGACGACGTCCTGGCCCGGCGCGACGTTGGCGCCGACGCGGACGGCGAGCCGCGCGAGCGCTCGACTTCGCTCGTTGCGATCGGCCGCTTCCGCGATGCCGCTCGACACCGGCCGATCCTACGCCCGCGCCGTCGACCCGCCAACGTTCGACCAGGACCGTCGCTTGCGTCTCGCTGGAACGCGCGTGCGGGCACGAGCGCGGCAGCCGCCCCTCGATGCGGCCGCCGTTACACGGCTGTCGGTTCCACGGCCCGCGCGGTCCGGCGGTTGGAGCAATCCGTCGCGTCCGACCACCGGGAACTTGCGCCGCGAACGAGATCGACGATCTGCTCCGAGACGGCGGGCACGTAGAAGCTGCCGTACCGGAACACGATCCCCTCGAGTGGCGCCTCGACGACGGCCTCCTCGAGATAGCGGACCGCCGCGACGGATCTCGCCTGCGCCGCCAGCGGATTCGGGTCGAGGGGATCGTGTTCGGTCTTCACCGCCCCGCCGGTGCGAGCGTTGGCCAGCCCGCGTAGCTCTGGACGACGAACCGGCGAGCCCCGACTGCGTCCGCCGCGGCGAGGAGGTGGTCGGTGCCTTTCGTCCGCAGCTCGTTCGTGACCGCGAACGAGTCATCGAGGTGCTTGAGATCGGCGACTCCGGCGAGAGCGGTCAACCGACCCCCGCTACCCGCTGCCGTCGACCTGCCCGTCTCCGTTCGCGCTGCGGGCGGCCGCGAGCTCCCGTTTCACCCGGCGGAGCTCCCCTTGTCGAAGGGCGAGCGCCCGCTCGAGCTCGGCGACGCGTGCCTCGAGCAGCGATCGGCCGCTGCGAAGCGCGTCGAGTTCGGCGAGCTGATCGTTGACGTCGGAGCCGAGAATCATCACTTCACGTCGCCTAGAGTCGGCGGGTCGCGAAGCAGTTAGGGATGGGAGCTTCCGTCCCCAGCGCCTCGAGCCGCTCTCCTGGAAGCGACGCCGCAGTGGGCAAGCACGTTTCGTTCGCGCGGAAGAGCGTATCCTCCGTCCGCTCCCTGTCAAGGGTTTGTCTTAGTAATACCGCAGTAGCTACTCCGCCCGCGCCGTCCGCTTACGCGGTCGCGAGGACGCCGCAATAGCCGTCGATCCACGGCGTTCGGTACCCGTCGTTTCGCCACATGGTGGGAAAGAACGCCTCGTCGATCTCGAGCTCTCCCGGGCGGCGGTACTTCGAGTAGATCGGGTGCGGATGCGCAGGGTTCCAGCGCGTCTCGCTCGAGATCATGTGGCTGATGATCGAGCGGCGCTCGGCATCGCTCCGCTCGTTCGGGGGGCTGCCGTGGAACGTCCAGCCGTCGTGGATCGCGGCGCCGCCGGCCGGGACCTCGATCGGGACGAGCTCGAGCTCCACGCGTTCGGGCATGACCTCCTTTACGTGGCCAAGCCAGTCCTCGGGCGCGTGGAACTCGCCGCCGAGGCGGAAGTGCGGCCAGTGGTTCGACCCGCGGACGTAGTGGATCGTCCCCGCGTCGGCGGAGGTGTCGTCGAGCGCCATCCAGCAGGTGGTCATGTTGGGCGGATCGAGGTAGTCGACGTAGGCGGCGTCCTGGTGGCAGAGGAGCGCCTTTCCGGATGGCGGCTTCCAGATCGCGTTGTCCTGCGCGAGGAGTAGACCCGGGAGGCCGGCGAGCTTGGCCGCGAACTCGGCGTTTCGGCGCGCGAGCGTCGTCGCAGCGAGCACGCGATCCGACTTCCAGACGTTGCAGAGCTGACGCGTCTTGTCAGGCGGTGTGACGCCGGGAACGTAGTTGACCTCGTCGGGTTGGAGCCCCGTCTCCCACTCGTGCTCGAAGACGCGCATGAAGTGCTCGCGCACGCGCTCGACCTCGTCGCCGGGAAGGAACTCCTCGACGACGAGAAAACCGTCGCGGCGATACGCGTGGATCTGGTCGGCCGTCGGCTCCACTTGCGGATCCTCCTTCGAAATTCTTCTTTCGCTGAAACCTACGCTCCGCCTCGCCGGAGGCCGCCGCCGCGCCTGCGCCCCGCCGTTGCGATCATCGCGTCTTGGTGACGTCCGATCGGTTGAACCCGATCGCGTCGCGCTCCTCCTCGCTTTCGGGAAGATCCTCGACCGGAACTCGTACGCATGTCCCGAGGCGACGTGCGAGCGTATCTCCTCGCCAAGCTTTAGTTTGTATAGTGGACGCTTCGAGTAACGCAAGGAGGACGGGATGAGCGTGATAGACGAGCTCGTCGAGAACGCCGAGCGATACGCGGAGACCTTCGACAAGGGGGAGCTTCCGCTTCCGCCGGCGAAGCGGGTCGCGATCGTAGCCTGCATGGACGCGCGGCTCAATCCGTACGGGCTGCTGGGGCTGAACGAGGGCGACGCGCATGTGATTCGCAACGCGGGCGGGGTCGTGACGGACGACGAGATCCGTTCTCTCTCGATCTCGCAGCGGCTCCTCGGGACGGAGGAGATCATGCTGATTCACCACACCGGCTGCGGGATGCTGACCTTCAGCGACGAAGACTTTCGACGCGACTGTCAGGAGGAGACCGGCGTGAAGCCGGAATGGGCCGCGGAAGCGTTCGACGATCTCGACGAGGATGTCCGCCAGTCGATCGCTCGGATCAAGGCGAGCCCGTTCATCCCGAACAAGGACAACGTTCGCGGGTTCGTGTACGAGGTCGAGACAGGCAGGCTTCGGGAGGTCCGCTAGGCGGGCACGGTGCGCTCGGGCCTTTCGGGGCTTCGCGAGCTCGAGAAGCGCCCGAAGGCTTTCCTCCGCCTAGCGCCAGCGCGCGGCGACGTGTTGCGGCTGCACGCCGATCCCGGCGACGGTCGTGCGGTCCGCGTCCGGCTGACGAGCGCGGCGCGCGCACGGCCGCAGCGATCGCAGAGGCGCGGCGGCGCAAGTTCGCCGCTGTCCTCGAGCTGATCCCCGACGACGAGCGCGACGGTGTCCTCCGCGCCCTCGAGGTGCTGACTAGCGGGCTAGCGCCTTCGCCGAGCACGCCGCTTGCGCGCAAGGATTCCGCGGCTTCACGCAAGCTCCGCCGCGGTCGGCGTAACGACGGATGACCGTCTTCGCGACTCTTACTAGACGTGCCCCGGGATTCCTCACTTATCGCGTGACGCCTTCTCGCGACGCCCGGAGCCGGCGCCCGAGTTCGTTCTCGTCGGCCGTCGCGCGGCGGGAGTGATGCGAGATGAGCGTCCAGTTCGGGCCGCTCGCAAGCGCGTTGGCGATCCGGGTGCGGATCTCGGATTCGTCGGCGGCCTCGGCGACGAAGACGGTGCGGAAGCGAACTGGCGTCGATTCCACGTCGAGCGCGTTGTTGTGCGGCCACCGGCAAGCCCCTTCGTGCTCCCAATGGCCGCAGAGGGCGACCGTGACGGCGGCGCCCGGCTCACGATCGTCCGCGCCCTCGTCCAAGCGGAGCTCGGCTTCGTGGACGAACGTCTCTTTCCGCACAGCCGACGAAAGTACCCGTCGGGTTCCATGAGCGCCAGCGCGGTTTCCGATCGCCTGTGCGACGTCGTGGCGCGATGAGTTCCGGCCGGCCGGCCGGTCTATCGGCAGTACGTCTTCCAGGGGCCGGACGGTGAGGCAAGCATGCTCGACCTGCTCGAGGGCCGCCGCCAGCTGATCTCTACCACTTCATGTTCGCCCCGGGTGCCCACGGTTGGCCCGATGCTGGCTGCGACGGCTGCTCGATGGTCGCCGATCAGGTTCCGAATCTCGCCCACCTGCACGCCCGCGACACCTCCTTCGCCATGGTCTCGCCGGCGCCGGTCGAGCGGATCGAGGCCTACCGCGAGCGCATGGGATGAGATCCCCTGGTACTCCTCGGCGGCGACGAACTTCAACCGCGATTTCGGCGTCACGACCGACGAAGGCGAGAGCTTCGGCCTCAGCGTCTTCATCCGCGACGGCGGCGAGATCTTCCGTACCTACTTCACGGACGGGCGCGGCGTGGAGACGCTCGGCACTGTCTGGACGTTCCTCGATCTCACCCCGCTCGGCCGCCAGGAGGACTGGGAAGACTCGCCCGTGGGCTACCCGCAAACGCCTCGCTACGAGTGGTGGCGCCGCCACGACGAGTACGAGCCTCCCGCGACGCCGGCCGCCTCCTAGCGAGCGCCGACCCGATTCCCTCCCGAACGTTGCCTACGCGACGGGCCGCCGCTCCCCGCTGCGCCGCCTCACGAGCCGGGCAAGCAGCGCGAGGACCGGGGAGCCCTCCCGCGCGGCGCGTTCGAGCTCGAACTGACGCTCCTTGGCGAATTCGTAAGCGGTTTCAGGATGGAACATGGCCGACCCTCCGATCTTCTTTGCGCACTCGTCTTCCCTGGTCATTGTGCGGCGGCTACTTCCATTAGCGCAATTGGTCTTATGATTGGATTCAATCAACGTGTTCGATCAATGGCTCGGCGTCGAGATGCGTCACTTCGCCGCGCTCGAAGCCGTCGCAGGTGAGCGATCCTTCGCTCGCGCGGCGGCTCGCCTCGGCTACACGCAGTCGGCTGTCAGCCAGCAGATCGCGACCTTGGAGCGGATTGCCGGCGCTCGTCTCGTCGAGCGTCCGGGCGGCCCGAAAGCGGTGTCGCTGACCGAGGCCGGCGACCTCCTCCTTCGCCACGCGCAAGGCATCGTTGCCCGGCTCGCCGCCGCGCGCGCTGATCTCGCCGCTCTCGCCGAGGGAGCGGCCGGATCGCTCCGCGTGGGCACGTACCAGAGCGTCGGCGCCCGCATCCTGCCGAAGCTGATGCGCGACTTCACGGCAGCGTGGCCACGAGTAGAGCTGCGCCTGCGCGAGTCCGCCGCGTACAGCGAACTCCTCGAGCTTGTGGAACGCGGCGACCTCGACCTCGCGTTTACCTCACTCCCCGTCGGGGAGGGCCCATTCGCGGCCCTCGAGCTCCTGCGCGACCCGTTGGTGCTTCTCGTCCAGACCGGCTCGCCTCTTGCCGAGCGCCGAGAGCTGTCGCTCCGCGAGCTTGCCGCACTCCCGTTGATCGGGTACAGAAGCGACTCCGAGGAGGCGGAAGCTCGCCTGCGTGCGAGAGGCGTCGAGCCGAAGATCGTCTTTCGATCGGACGACAACGGAACGATCCACGGGCTCGTCGGCGTCGGCGTCGGCGCTGCCGTGATCCCGAGCCTCGCAGTCGTTGAGGACGATCCTGACACCGTTTCGCTCGCGCTCGGTGGACGGATCGCGCCGCGGCTGATCGGGATTGCCTGGCACCGCGACCGCTACCGCTCGGCTGCTGCGAGAGCGTTCATCGAGACCGCACGCGCCGTCTGCGATGAGCTCGACTCCCACCGGCACGGCAGCGAGAGCTAGGCGGCGGCGTTCGACTGCGATGCGGTGTAGCAACGCGTACGTCCGCTGGGGCGCCTCGACGCAGCCGTCATAGAAGGCGGAAACGGATGCCGGCGAGCGGACGTCGAGCGGCGCCGAAGAGACGCGCGCCGGTCCTGGTTAGGCGGCCGCGCGCGGCAGGGGCTCGTGACAGTCGCGTCGGCGCTCGATGTCCCGCAAATGCGCCCGTAACTCCTCGAGCTCGCGGCCGCGCTCGATGTAGAGCGCCGAGAGCGAACGAACCGACGCCCGAAGGCGCTGCGCATCCGCTCGATTCCTCAGCGCGACGATGCCCAAGACGAGCACGGGCGCGAGCGCGGCCGCGCCATCCGGTGTCTTTTCGTCAGCCACGCTCACGTGAGTGTTGCCGCGCACGTGTCTCTTACCTCGATGGTGCGTGAAACGGGTCGCCGTTCGCAGCGGCGGGGGCGGATGCGTCTCGGCTAGCGGCGAGGCCAAGCGCCGACGGTTCGAGAAGTCACGGGCGACGCATGGTAAGAGCGCGCCGCACGGCAGGACGAGCTTCTCCGACCCGACTGACGAAGGGGGGGATATGCCAGTGCGGTGACCCGAGCAACGAGGTCCCGAGCGCGTTCTCCCTCGTCGTCGACTGCGGCCGTCAGTTCCCATCCTCCGGGTGCGATTTCGCGACGCGGTCCGACTCCTTGCGCCGCCTATCTCCGCTGGTAGACGAAGAGGTCGGCAATCGTGACGCCCTCGTCACCGGCGTGGACCACGACCTCTTCGATGTCGCCCTCGCCCTCGAGGTGGACGAGCGAGAAGCGCCCGTCGTCGACGCTCTCGATCCTGTGCGTGCTCCCGTTCAGCGCGAGCTCGGCCTGGCCGCGAACCGCGAGCGAGAGCTCGAGGCGGCCGGCGCCGCCCCAGCGCCATGCGTACTCGCTCCCGGCGGGGAGCCCGTGGAGCCCGCCGTCCTCGAGGAACGACGAGACCGTCTTCGCGGTGAGATCGCCGTCACAGACGATGAACGGGTCGGAGCCGGTGACGTCGCCCGGATGGGAGGCGCGAAGAACGCCGTCGATCCGGACGGCGACGCGCCGGTCCGCCTGAATCGCCTCGACCTGATGCCACGCGTCGCGACGCCCGAGCCGAAACCGACGGCCGCCGACCTGCACCCACGTCCCGCGCACCCACGCCTCAGCACGCCAGTGCGGGACCTCGGGGTCGTAAACCGCCCCGGGCGGCACCGGCTGCGGCGTCTCGGTCGGTCCGGCAATCTGCGGGCGGTCGCCGACCCAGTAGAGGCGGTCGATGTTCACCTTTCGGCCGTCGTCCCCGGCGACGTAGCCGTGGTACACGGCGTAGCGGGTCGCGACGTCGGGCCCGTAGATGAAGCTGTTGTGGCCGGTGCCGAGGATCGCCCCCGTGCCACGGAAGATCGGGTTCTCGGGATCCTTCGTCCAGGGGCCTCGTGGAGCGAGCGCGGTCGCAACGCCGATCGCGTAGCTCGAGTCGCGGTAGAAACCGCCGCTGTAGAGCTGGTAGTAAACGCCCCGCCGCTTGAGGACGTATGGGGCTTCGTTCCAGTACCAGTCGCCGTACGGGCCCTCCCACGCCTGGTCTGGGACCGTGACGGGCGTCGGCTCGCCCGCGACGCGATCCGGTGCGAGCAGGCGGTCGACGACGGTGCCCGTGCCGCGGGCGTCGCCGACCCGCGTCTCGTCGGTGCGGACGTTGTAGAAGAGCCACATCGAGCCGTCGTCGTCGCGAAACGGGTGCCCGTCGATGGACCATGCGTCGACGATCGGCTGCTCGTCCCAGCGGAACGGGCCGAGCGGCGTCTCCGAGCGCGCGAGCCCGAGCCGCCGCCCCGAGTCGTCGCCTCGGCCCCGATCCCAGCGGCCGCCAGCGGTGGGGGAGCGCCGGCGGGTCGCCGAGACGTACATGTAGAAGGTGCCGTTCTCGTACACGATTTCCGGCGCCCAGAGGTCGGACCACGCCCATCCTGAGGCCGCCGCCTCGAGCGCGAACCCCTCTCGCTGCCAGTTGACGAGGTCGGTCGAGCGGTGGACGGAGACCCCGCGCCGGCCGGAGGTCTCGCCGGTGTGGTAGAGGTAGAAGGAGTCCAGGTACTTGATGATGAAGGGGTCGCCGTGGTCCTCGCCTCGGGCGCCGGCGATCACGGGGTTCGTGAAAGTCGCGGCCGGCTCAGGCCTCGGGGAGAGCACCTTCGCCGTCCTCTCGCACTCGTCCCGCACCCACGGTTGGGCGCGTCACCCACGCGGTGGGCGTGCGGCCGGTCAGGTCGCGATACCGTCTTCCCGCCGTGTCGGCAACGCCGTGGACGCCGTCAACGTCGCTCAACGCGACGACGGCGCCCCCGAAACCGGCGCCCGTCAGGCGTGCGCCGATCGCGCCTCCGGCGACGAGGGCGTCGACGAGCACGTCGAGCTCGCGCGTCGAGACGCGGTAGTCGTCGCGGAGGCTCGCGTGACTCTCGGCGAAGAGCCGCCCGAGCGCATGGGCGTCGCCCACGGCGAGGGCGCGCGCCGTCTCGTGGACGCGCGCGTTCTCGGAGACGACGTGCCGCCCGAGCGGGTCGTGCCGCACCTGCTCCCAGGTAGCGTCGCGGAGGGCGGCGACGCCGAGCTCGCGCGCGAGCGCCTCGCAGTGGGCGCGCCGCTCCGCGTACGCTATGCCTTCGAGCGTCCGTTCGACTCCCGAGTGGACGACGAGGATCGCGATGTCGTCGGGCACCCGCACGTACTCGACGCAAAGGTTCCGACAGTCGATCAGGAGCGCGGCGCCTTGGCGGCCGGCGATCGATGCCAGCTGATCCATGATCCCGGAGGGCACGCCCGTCGCGAGCTGCTCGGCATGCTGGCACGCGAGCGCGAGCTCGCGCGGAGGTAGCGTGAAATCGGCGACGGCGCAGAGGGCGAGGCCGCACGAGACCTCAAGCGCGGCGCTCGACGACAGCCCCGACCCAGGGGGGACGGTCGACCGGAAGACGATCGTCGCACCCACCGGCGGCCGACCTCGCTCACCGAGCGCGGCGGCAACGCCGGCGACGTAGCGCCCCCACGAGGGCGAGACGCGCGTCGGATCGCCTCCGTCAGCGGGGAGGACGGCCTCGCGGCCGGGCAGCTCCTGCGACCGCGCGTGGATCGCGCCGTCGTCACGCGCCTCGGCGATGGCGACGCACTCGAGCTCGATCGCGAGCGGGAGCACCCAGCCTTCGTTGTAGTCGGTGTGGTCGCCCATCAGGTTCACGCGGCCCGGCGCGCGGAAGGCGCGCGCGCTCATGCGTTTCGGAGGGCGATCGCGGCGACCTCGGGGACGACGGGATTCGAGAGCGTTCCGCTCCCGAGCTCGCCGGCGGCGACGTAGCGCAACGTCCTCGGCCCGCGAAGCGGCGGCGCGAGGTGGACGTGAACGTGGACGCCGCCGTGGATCCAAAGCATGTACGGGAACGGGCGGGCGAACAGACGGTCGTAGCGCGCGAGGACGTCCGCGAGGACGGCGGCGGCGTCGTCCCGCGCGCTACCGTCCAGGTCAGGAAGGGAGGCGACGTGCTCCGTCGTCGCCACGAGGAGGCCGTACGGCCATCCCGATGCGAACGGGACGTAGGCGACGGCGTTGCCCACCATGGCGACGAGGCGGTCTCCCGCGTCGATTTCCTCCCGCACCGCGGCGCAGATAGGACAGCCGCGGCGCGACGCGACCTCCGCCTCGCGCATCGGCACGGGCGGGACGAACGGGAACGCGTAGATCTGCCCATGGGGGTGTGGAATGGTCGCGCCAACCTCGGCTCCGCGGTTCTCGAAGACAAGGACGTACTTGATCTCGGTCCGCGACTCGAGCGCGTGCGTGCGCTCCGCCCAGAGATCGATCACCCGCCGGACGCCGGCGGCCCCCAGTGAGCCGAGCGACGCGTCGTGGTCGGGCGAGTAGAGGACGACCTCCGCCGCTCCGCGGGCCGGGAGCCGCGTGAGCCCGAAACCGTTCGTGAGCGCACCCGTGACGTCTGTTTCGAGCGGCTCGCCCGGGCGAAGCGGTGGCCAGCGGTTCTCGAATGCCTTCACCTCGTACGGCTCGGGCGCCTCGATTCCACCGACACAGAAGGGGCAGTTCTCGCGGGTGATCGGCGCCGCCGCGAGGTTTGGGCGGTTCTGCCGCGCGCCGACGATCGTCACCCACTCCTCGGTGAGCGGGTCGACCCGAAGCTCGCTCTGATGGGCCCGATCGCACGCGGGCGGCTCGTTCGTCGGCATCAACCTCCTCGCATGTTGGTGCCCTGCGCGATGATCTTCTTACGATGCAAATTCGCCGCGGGGGACGCCGAGGGTGAGCGGAGGGCGGGAAGTCCTTTGAGCAGATGGCTGGGCTTCACGCGATCCTCCTGTGCATCTCTGGCCGAGATCTTCGTCGAGGGTAGGCTCTCGAGCCGCTCGGGCTCTCGCTCGTCCTCGCCCCCCTTCGCGACCGAGCTGCCCGAGAAGGCGAACAGCTGCTTCTGGGTCGGAGAAGGACTCGCTCGCCTCGGGCAACATCACCGGCGGCGATGGTCTTCCAGTCGACGCTTCCGGTCCCGGTCGGGCTCGCGTCGACCCCCTGGGAGCTCGACCGCTCCTCCGTCTTCGCCGGCCGCCTCGCGCTCGCCGGCGGCTGCGTCACGATCCTGACGCTCCAGATCCGCCGCCTCTTCAGCGGCCGGGGATCCTTCTCTGGGCGAGCGACGGGTACTTGGGGAAGCTTCTCGAGTGGGCGACGCCCGAGATCGGGCAGACGAATCGGCCCGGGGATCCAAAAACCTGATGGTTCGGTCGCGTTACGCCGCA
>JALZFU010000091.1 GCA_030861385.1 Actinomycetota bacterium | reverse complement strand
CGGTGCCCTGGATGACGAGGACGTCGAGGCCTGCGTCGAGCGTGTCCTGGAAGTGCTCGCGCACGCGCTGGGGCGTGAGGGAGGCCGCCGCGAGCGCCCCGCCGGCCTTGATCTCGCGGATGCGCCGGCCGATCAGGTCGGGGTCGACCGGCTGGGCGTAGATCTTCTGCATCTCGCGCGTTGCCTCGGTCGGCTCGAGCTTCGCGATCCGCTCGAGCTGCTCGTCCGCCTTGACGTAGCGGGTAAAGATCCCCTCGAGGTTCAAGACGCCGAGGCCGCCGAGGCGGCCGAGCGCGATCGCGATCGAGGGCGAGACGACTCCGTCCATCGCCGAGGCGAGGAGCGGGAGCTCGAGGAGATGGTCACCGAGCTTCCACCCTATGTCGACGTCATCGGGATCGCGCGTCCGGCGACTGGGGACGATCGCGATGTCGTCGAAGCCGAAGGCGCGCCGCGCCTTCTTCCCGAGCCCGATCTCGACGTCCATCAAGCGCGTCCTTTAACCAACGAGGCCCAGGCACGTCCCGCTTGCCTGGGCGATTCGACGGACGCGGCCGCCACCACTCTCATGCGGCGCGATCGTACCAATGGGATCCGACGGCGCCCGGGTCCGTCCCGCGCGGGCGCCGCTACGCGTCCTGCCGTACAGGATCGAGCGGCTCGACGGAGACGAGCGCGCTCAAGCGCGCCGCCTCGCGCGGGTCGAAACGTCCTGGCCCGGCCTCGAGCACCGACGCGGCTCCGGCCGCGACCGCGCTTCTGACCGACTCCTCGATCGAGCGGCCGCTGATGCGCGCGGCGAGGAAGCCCGCGAGGAGCGTGTCGCCCGCACCGATCGTCGAGACCGGCTCGAGCCGCGGGGAGGCGGCCCGGACGCGGTGGGTTTCGCCGTCGCGCAAGAGCGCGTAGCACCCGGTCTCGAGCGTGATCAGGACGTTTCTCGCGCCGAGCGCGGCGATCTCGTCCAGGCCGGCGGCCAGATCGTCCTCGTCGTTGAACTCGTGGCCGACGAGCGACTCTGCTTCGCGGACGTTCGGCGAGACCAGGTAGGGCTCCGCCTGCACGCCGAGGCGAAGCGCGTCCCCCTCCGCGTCGAGCACGGTCAGGACCTGTCGCCGATTCATCTCGCGAATGCTTTCGGCGTAGAAGCCGGGCTCGACGCCGCGGGGGAGCGAGCCGGCGAAGACGACGAACTCGGCGCCCTGGGTCAGGTAGCCGAGCTTCTGGCGCAGCGCCTCGAGCTCGTCCTCCCCGACCTCCGGGCCCCACTCGTTCACCTCGGTGTACTGGTCGGCGAGCGGGTCGAGGAGCGCAAGCGACGTGCGCGACTCCTCGCGGATCCGGACGAAGTCGTTGAGAATCGAGCCGTTCGTCAGGTCGGCGACGATCTCGGTTGCGTTCCGGCCGCCCACCAAGCCGGTGGCGACGACCGGGACGCCGAGGCGGCGGAGGGCGCGCGCGACGTTCAGGCCCTTCCCGCCCGCGCTCGTGAGCGCAAGCGTCGCGCGGTGACGCTGCCCGAGCTGGAAGTTCGGAACGAGGAGGGTGCGGTCCATCGCCGTGTTCAGCGTGACGGTGACGATCACAGCACGGCTCCGAGCAGGCCGCCGAAGATTCCGCCCGTCTCCGACAGAGCGCGGCCAGCGTACCACCCGACCCGCGCGCCGAGGCTCGGCTCGGGGACGTCCCGCGCCGCGACGAGCCGGCGTCTCGTCACCACTCGATCGCCGGCGCGGATCCTGATCCAGCCAACCGGTTGGCCGCGGCGAAGCGGCGGAGCGACGATCGCCGGCGCCACCACCTCCTCGACCAGCGGGCGGCCAAGTCGAACGACCGCCGTGGCCGGGCGGTTGGGAACGATTGCGAGATCCTCCTCCGCGAACGGCACGTCCGCCGTCGCGTACGTGCGGCTTCCGTCGACGACGCGGACGCGCCCGTACTGCTCGAAGCCCCACTCGAGGAGCTCGGCGAGATCCTCGTTTCGCCGCGCGCGCGTCGGGCTTCCGAGCACGACGGCGTAGATCGAGACGCCGCCGCGTCGCGCGAGCGCGACCTCGCACCACCCCGCCCGCGCCGTGTGGCCGGTCTTCACGCCGACCAGCCCCGCGAACGAGCCGAGGAGGTCGTTCCACGTGAAGAGCGTCCGCCCGCCCCCGATGCGGGCAGCGCGCCGCCGGACGAGCTCGCGAACGAGGGGCAGCCGCATCGCCGCGCGGGCGAGGATCAGGACGTCGCTCGCGGACGAGACATGGCCCGGCGCATCGAGACCGTCTGGACGCACGAAGTGCGTCTCGCGCAGGCCGAGCTCGCGAGCCTTCGCGTTCATCAGGCGCACGAAGCGCGCGACGTCGCCGCCGCCAACGTGAGCGGCGAGCGCGTAGGCGGCGTCGTTTGCGCTTTGGATCAGGGTGGCCGCCAAGAGATCGCGCACCGAGAGGCGCTCTCCGGGACGAAGGTCGATGCTCGACTCCCCGACCGACGCTGCGAGCGGCCCGATTCTCACCGCGTCCCGCGGCCGGGCGTGCTCGAGGACGACGATCGCGGTCATGAGCTTCGTGATGCTCGCCGGCGGTACGCGCGCGTTCGTATTCCTCGCCGCGATCACCTCTCCCGTCGCCGCGTCCGCGACCAGATAGGCGCGCGCATTGGCCCGAGGCGCGCCTTCCGCCGACGCGGACCCAGCCGTGGCGAGGACCGTGGCGGCGAGCAGGAGCAGTAAGGCGAGGCGCCGCACGGGCGCCTAGGGTACCCGGGCGCGTGGGGACTTAGAATTGCTCCCGCATGGAGGACGTTTCGCGGACCGACCCGGCGCCGGACCGCCCGCCCGGGGAAACCCGGCCGGTGCGCCGACGCGGCGTGGAGCGCTCCGTGGAGGTGCAGCTCGGCCCCTTGGGCGGCTTCGACCTGCGCCCGACACGGCTCTTCGTCTGGGCGGGCGGCGAGCGAGCGGCGAGAGAGCGGATCGTCTCGCTTGGAAGCCCGCCCCGGAACCTTCTGATCCCTCGACGCGAGCGCGAGATCCACGCCGGCTCGGTTCGCGTCCGGTCCCTGGGGAACCCCGCCATGACCGTCGCGCTCGCCGGCGTCCACGCGGCGCGAAAGCTCGCGCGCGAGCGCCGGCGCACCTAGCCGTCGACGCCCGAGTCGGGGGCACCCATTCCCGTCGAGCGTCTAGCGAACCCGGATCCGCTGTCCCGGGGTCAGCGCGTTCGCGTCGATGCCCCGGTTCAGCCGCAGGAGATCGTCGACCGACGTGTTGAAACGACGCGCGACCACGTCCAGCGTGTCGCCCGCGCGGATCGAGTAGAAGCGCCGCCGGCGCCGACGGGGCGTCGTCTCCGTTCCTTCCGCGCCCTTGCCGGTCGTCGCAGTCGGCGTGGCGGCGAGCGTCGCGGTCGAGCTCACACCTGGCTCCGGGTTCAGCGAGTTCTGGACGACGAGGACGAGCACCGTCACCGCCCCGAAG
>JALZFU010000089.1 GCA_030861385.1 Actinomycetota bacterium | reverse complement strand
CGTGCGAGCTCGGCGATGGCCCAGAGGCGCTCGTCCGCGGCGAGCGTCTCGTTCGGGAGCCCCTCGATCAGCCGGTAGGGCTCGAGCTCGTCCTGCTTGTCGAAGCGCTCGACGTACTCGTCGTGGAGGAGCTCGCGGGCGGCGTGGACCGGGATCACGGTTAGGAAGTGGATCCGCCACTGCTCGAGGACGAGGTCGAGGAGCCGCTCGAGCTCGGCGGCCGCCTCGACGGGCGCGGGCCGCTCCGGGCGAAGCCGACGGATCTCCTCCGTGATCGCCTCGACGCGCGGCCTGTACTCGTCCTCCCAGCGGTCGGCGAGCGCGAGCGCGGCTCGCCTGAGCTCCTTCGGGTCGACCTCCCAATCGGGCTCGAGCTCGTGCTCGTAGGCCCAGCCGCCTCCGTACGTCATCGTCTCGAAGCCGCCGAACGGCGCGCGGAGCTCCCGCGCGGCCGCCTGGACTCCCTTCCCCATCGCCCAGAGCCAGACGTCCGCAGAGAGCGGCGTCATCGGCTCGGGATAGTGGGAGGGGTCGTACGTCCAGGTGACGGTCAGCTCGGCGGCCTCGCTCATCGCAGCGCCGTGATCGGCCGGCCTTGGACGAGCCACGGCCGCGGGCCGTCGAAGCAGAACTCGACGTCGACCGGATGCCCGAACCCCTTCTCGGCTCGAAGGACGAGCCGAGCGAGGGAGCGCACCTCGTCGTCGCGAAGCGTGCGCGCGAAGCGGCGTGCGGGCGCAACCTCCGGCTTCGCGGCGATGCGCGCGCGCACGTGGCCGCCGACGCGATCCACCCAGTAGCGATCGGGGTCGACGAGCCCGGCCACGAGCCGTTCCCCGTGCCCGAACGCGGCTTCGACGAGAACCCGCGCGGCGTCACCCGTGACGGGATCGACCGAGAACGCGACCCCCGCTCGTGTCGCCCGCACCTCGCGCTGGAGGACGAGCGCGAGCGCGACGTCGCCCGCCGCTCGGTACGCGACCGCGCGCTCTCCCTCCGCGCCCTGGAAGCACGTCTCGACTGCCGCAAGGAGGGCCGGGAGCGTCTCGACGCCCATGACGCTCTCGTACTGGCCGGCGGCGGAGCGATCGGCGGCGTCCTCATCGGCCGCTGACGAGCGGACGGCGAGCGGCGTCCCCAGGCGGTCGAGCGCCGACGCGAGCGCCTCGCGGTCCTCGTCGGCGAGGGCGCCCCGCTCTCGCCAGCGACGATACGCAGCGGGGGCGAGGACGAGCGCCGGCGGAACGGGGAGGCCGAGCGCCGCGAGGTGCGCGAGCCCGCGTGCCTTGCCGCCCGCCCTCCCGTCGACCTCGGTCAGCTCGAGGAGCGCATCCACTTGATCAGGTGGAGGTAGTCCGGGCGCGCGGGGGCGAAGACGTCGATGTTCTCGACCGTCTCGTCGCCGACGGGCTCGATGTAGTGCTCGACCCCCGCCGGGATCAACACGATCGAGCCCGGCCCGACCTCGTTCGGCTCGTCGCCGACGTGGTAGATCGCGCGACCCTTCGTGATCATCGCGATCTGATCGAACTCGTGCCTGTGCGGTCGCAGGTCCATCCCGGGCTCGCACTCGTTCAGAACGAGGAGGACGTCGTCCGTTCCGAATCCCCGTCGGCGGACGCCCGGCCGGACCGGCTCGTCCGGAATCTCTTCCCAGCGCACCGCCTTCACGCCGTCCTCCTCGCCGGGTGCAGGAAGCCGAGCTCGGCCGAGAGCGCCGCCGCCGTCTCTCGCAGATGCCGGGCGAGTACGGAGTCGCGCTCGTCGCGAATCGCCGCCGTGGTTCCGACGAGCGCCATCGCGGCGACGATCTCGTCGCCCTGGAACACGGGCGCCGCAAGCGCCGCGATCCCCTCGACGATGCGCGCGTTGAACGCCAGGCCGGTCACGCGGGCGCGATCGGCGTCGCCGTCGCGGCCCGTTGCCTCGGCGAGGAACGCGCGGAAGATCCGACCCTGCGCCGAGTCGAGCGGGAGCCGCGACCCCGTACGGACGTTGATCCGAACGAGGCGGTCGGTGTTGTCGTCGACTCGAACGACCACGGGTGCCTCTCCGTCCCAGATCGAGAGCACGGCCGTCTCGTTCGCATCGGCGACGAGCCGCTCCAGATAGGGACCGGCGACCTTCACGATCCGGAGTCCCGCGAGCGCGGTCGCGGCGAGCTCCACGATGCGTGGGCCGAGTGTGTAGCCGCCGGCCGAGAGCCGGAGCAACCCGGCCCGCCGGAGCGCCGTCGCGTATCGGTGCGCGGTCGCTTTGCTCGTGCCGAGCCGCTCCGTGAGCTCGCCGAGCGTGAGCTCGGGCTCGTCGACGGAGAAGAGCGAGAGGAGCCGGGCCGCCCGCTCGACCGAGCGGTTGACGGGCGCCTGCTCTTCTACGCGCGCGCTCATGCCGCCGTGAGCGCCTCGGTCGCCGTGAGCTCGGCGTGCAGAACCGAGACGATCCGGTCGAGCTCGTCGTCCTCGATCACGATCGGGGGCGACATCACGAGCTTCTGGCCGCTCGCTCGGACGATGACCCCCGCGTCGCGGACGCGATCGGCGAGCGCAAGAGCGTCGTCGACGCGAAGCTCGAGGCCGCCGAGGAGCCCGAACCCACGCGCCTCGCCGACCGCCGGAAGGGATTCGAGCTCCTTGAGCCCGGCGAGGAGCCGCTCGCCGAGGGTGCTCGCCCGCTCGCGCAGGCCCTCGCGCTCGATGATCGCGAGGTTCTCGAGTGCGACCGCGCACCCGGTCGGATGCCCGTTGTACGTGAACCCGTGGCGGACGGGAGTCCCGTCGAGCATCTCGACGACGCGATCGCCGACGAGGACGGCGCCCAGCGGGAAGTAGCCGCTCGTGAGCCCCTTCGCGGTCACGATCATGTCGGGCGCGAGCCCTCCCCAGTGCTCCGCGGCGAACCACGTCCCCGTGCGCGCGAACGCCGTCACGACCTCGTCGAGCACGAAGAGGATCCCGTGGCGGCGGAGCACTTGCTCGACGCGCGGCCAGTAGTCCTCGGGCGGCGGGATCATCCCGCCGACGCCGATGATCGGCTCCCCGATGAAGGCGGCGATCCGCTCGGGGCCCACCTCGGCGATCGTGCGCTCGAGCTCGACGACGAGGTCGGCCGTCGTCGTTCCCTGGTACGGAAATGGGGCCGTGAGGAAACGGAACTCGCCCGGGAGCTCGCCGAACCCCTCGCGAAGCGGGGGAATCCCGGTCGCCGCGAGCGAGCCGTAGCTGACGCCATGGTAGGCGAGCTTCCGCGTCAGAACGACCGTCCGCTCGGGCTCCCCCCGGGCGTACCAGGCGAGGCGCGCGAGCTTGAGCGCGGTCTCCGTTCCCTCGGAGCCGCCGTTCGTGAAGAAGACGTGTTCGAGCCCCGGCGGGGCGAGGTCGGCGAGCCGGGCGGCGAGCTCGATCGCGGGCGGGTTCGAGAACTCCCAGAAGGAGGCGTAGTACTCGAGCTCCTCCATCTGCCTGCGAGTCGCCTCCGCGAGCTCGCGGCGGCCGTGCCCGACCGGACAGACCCAGAGCCCGCACGTCCCGTCGACGTACTCGTTCCCGTCGGCGTCCCAGAGTCGCGCGCCCTCGCCGCGAACGAAGACGATGGGCGGCCGCGCCCGGCCGACGACGGCGTGCGGGTGGAGGACGTGCGCGCGGTCGAGCGCGCTCGCATCGCCCCTCATACCGCGCTCTTCACCGTCTTCACCGCTGTGTACTCGCCGATCGACTCGGGGCCGAGCTCGTAGCCGTAGCCGGAGAGGCGGCGACCCGAGAAGGTGCTGTACGGGTCGAGCCCGCCGTACATGTTCACCCAGACGGTTCCGGCGCGGAGCTCGCGTGCGATGCGGTGCGCACGGGCGCCGTCACGCGTCCAGACGGCGGCGGCGAGGCCGAACTCGGTGTCGTTTGCGACTGCGATCGCCTCCTCCTCGTCCTCGACGCGGATGATCGCGACGGCCGGGCCAAAGATCTCCTCGCGATTGATCCGCATCGTGTTTCGCGTCTCGTCGAAAATCGTCGGCTCGACGAAGAAGCCGTCCGGGAGGCCATCGACGTGCGCGGCGCCGCCGCCGACGACGACGCGTGCTCCCTCCTCGGCAGCTGCCTCGTACAGCTCGAGCACGCGCTCGCGCTGGCGCGCGGAGACGAGCGGCCCCATCTCGGTGCTCGCGTCGAGCCCGCGGCCGAGCCGGATCCCGGCGACGCGCTCGGCGAGCCGCTCGACGAGGGGGTCGGCGACGCGGGCATCGGCGACCAGGCGGGCCCCGGCCGTGCAAACCTGTCCGCCGTTCCGAAAGGTTGCGCTCATCGCGCCGCCAAGCGCCTTCTCGAGGTCGGCGTCGGCGAGGACGACGTTCGCCGACTTGCCGCCGAGCTCGAGCGTGAGGCGCTTCAGGTTCCCGGCCGCCGCCCGATGGATCTCGCGTCCCACCTCGGTCGAGCCGGTGAAGCTCACCTTGTCCACCTCGGCGCTCGCGGCGAGGGCGGCGCCCGTCGAGCCATCGCCCGTCACGACGCTCCAGACGCCCTCGGGGATTCCCGCCTCGCGTCCGAGCTCGGCGAGGCGGAGCGCCGTCAGCGGCGCCTCCTCCGCCGGCTTGTGGACGACCGTGTTTCCGCAGGCGAGGGCGGGCGCGATCTTCCACGAAGCGATCGTCATCGGGAAGTTCCAGGGGGTGATGACGCCCACGACGCCGACGGGCTCGCGGAGCGTGTACGTGAAGACGCCCGGGTTGGCCGGGTTGGTGGTGCCGAGGATCTTCGTCGGCCACCCCGCGTAGTAGAGCCACGTGTCGGCGGCGAACCTGACGTCGCGCGAGCGTGCCTCCGCGAGCGGCTTCCCGACGTCGCGCGACTCGAGCTCCGCGAGCTCGTCGGCGTGCTCCTCGAGGAGCGCCGCGACCGCGACGAGGATCCGGGTTCTCTCGCTCGGATCGACGCGCTCCCAGGCGCTCCGCATCGAACGTGCGGCGTCGACCGCCTCGGCGACCTCGGCAGAGCCTGCGAGGGGGAGCGTCGCCAGCACCTCGCCGGTCGCGGGATCGACCGTGTCGAAGGTTGCGCCCTCCTTGCTCACTATGTGAGACTCTGTCACACATGCTGGATCTCAGCAAACGAGTCCGGGGACTCTTCCTCAAGCTTCCGACGACGGAGGTCGTCGACTTGGCGGCCGCGAGCGGCTTCGACTTCGCGGTCGTCGACCTCGAGCACTCGCAGCTCGGCGACGTCCAGGCCTTCCGGCTCCTCCGCCACGGTCAGGTCCTCGGCTTCCCGATGCTGGCTCGGATCCCGACGGGCGAGCGCGGGCTCGTCAACCGGCTCCTCGAGGCGGGCGCCGCGGGAATCCATCTCTCGACCGTCCGGCGCGCCACGGAGGTCCGCGACCTTCGGGCCGCGTGCCGGTACGCGCCCGAGGGTACTCGTTCGATCAGCCTTGCGCATCCGGCCGCCCGGTACGGCGCGCTCTCGCTCGCCGATTACCTCGCCGAGCAGCGACGCGGGCCGCTCGTCGTTGCCCAGATCGAGACGGGCGACACCGACGACGCGCTCGACGAGATCGCCGAGGCCGGGCCCGACGTCCTCTTCGTCGGCCCCACGGATCTCACCGTCGACCTCGGCCTCGACGCGGAGCGCGTCCGACGGCGGATCGACGAGATCGCAAGCGCCGCCGAGCGAGCCGGCGTGCCGCTCGGGGGCTTCGCGGTGGACGACCCGCGCGTTCGTTACCTCGCCGTGGCGACGGATCTCTCCCTCCTGCGGAAAGCGATGCTCGATGCCGCCTGATCTCTCGCTCCGGCTTGGCCCGCTCGTGCTCAAGAACCCGGTGATCTGCGCATCCGGCGAGTGGAGCGCGACCGGCGACGGCCTCCTCGCGGCGATCGACGCCGGCGCCGCGGCCGTCGTCGCGAAATCGACGAACGAGTCCGAGGCGGCGAAGCGACAGCTCGCGACGGCCGAATACGTGCTCTTGGACGACGCGTGGCGCCCGGTCGCGTCGGCGTCGCGCTCGACCTCCCTCTTCAACCGCTCCGGGTTGGTCGGGGAGCCGTTCGCGATGTGGCTCGAGACGCTCGCGGCCGCCGACCGCCGCGCACGGGAGGAGGACGCGTACGTGGTCGCGAGCCTCGTTCCGGGCGGTCTCCACGAGGTGGTCGAGCTCGCTCGCGCGGTCGAGGAGGCAGGGCTCCGCTGGCTCGAGCTGAACGTCGGCGCGGCGCACGGCGAGGAGGCCGTTCCGGGTGCGATCGACCTGGCCGCCGACGCCGAGCGCGTCGAGGAGGTGGTCGCCCGCGTCCGGGAGGCGGTCTCGCTTCCCCTCACGGTGAAGCTCCCCGGCCACGGGGACGTACTCGGCATGGCGGTCGCGGCGCGCGACGCGGGCGCGGACGTTCTCTGCCTCGTCGGCCGTCCACTCGCCTTCCTCCCCGATCCCGCGACGCGGCGTCCCGTCCTCGGAACGTTCGGCGCCATCGGCGGTGCCTGGGCGCTTCCGCTCACGCTGCGCTGGGTGGCGAAGGCGCGGGCGCGCCTCGGCTCGGACGTTCCGATCGTCGCGACAAACGGCATCCGCGACGGATACGACGTCGCGCGCGCCCTGCTCGCGGGCGCGAGCGCAGGCCAGCTCGGAACCGCGGTCTGGGTGGAGGGGTACGGCGCGATCGCCCGCGTGCTCGGGGAGCTCGCCCGCTACCTCGATGAGCACGCGATCTCGGCGCAAGCGCTCGTAGGGGAGGCTGCGGACAGCGTGCTCACCTACGAGGAGGTTGCGAGAACGGCATGAGCCGGGCAGGCATGTACGGGAGCACCGTCACGCTCGAGGAGCTCGAGCACGACCCCTATCCCGTCTACAAGCGCCTGCGAGACGAGGAGCCGGTGTCGTACGTGGACGCGGTCGGCCTCTGGCTCGTGACGCGGTGGGCGGACGTCAACTACGTCGACAAGACGCCCGATCTCTTCACCGGCGAGACGGAGCCGTCGACGCTCAACCGGACGTTCGGGAAGAACCTGCTCGGGTCGGAGGGGCCCTACCACCAGCGGATCCGCTCGATCATCTATCCCGCCTTCCGCGTCCAGGCGATCGGCCACTACCCCAACGACGTCATCGCGCCGATCGCGAACGAGCTCGTCGACGCGTTCGTCGGTCGCGGCGAGGTCGAGTTCGTGTCCGAGTTCGCGGAGCCGCTCTCCACCAGGGTCGTGAAGCGAGCGCTCGGCCTCACGGTGGTCGAGGACGACACGCTTCGCCGCTGGTTCGTCGAGCTCGCCACCGGTGCTGCGAACTTCGAGGGCGATCCGGAGAAGCAGGCGATCGCCGACAACGCGAGCCGCGAGGTGAACGAGACCGTGCGGCCGATCCTCGACCGGCTCGAGGACGCCCCGGACGACACGCTCCTCTCGAGCATGCTTCATTCAGAGGTCGACGGGCAGCGACTGACCCGCGAGGAGATTCAGTCGAACCTGAAGGTCATGATCGTCGGCGGGCTCCAGGCGGGCACCGACCTGATCGCGCTCTCGCTCTGGGCGCTCCTCGCCCACCCGAAGCAAGCCGAGCAGGTGAAGGCCGACCCGAACTTGGTGAACCAGGCGATCGAGGAGGGCGCGCGGTGGCACTCGCCCGTCGGGACGTCAACCCGGCAGACGACGCGTGAGACCGAGCTCGCCGGCGTGAGGCTCGAGAGGGGCTCGCTGATCGCCGCCGTGCTCGCGTCGGCCAACCGTGACGAGCGAAACTGGACCGACCCCGACCGCTACGACATCCACCGCCGCGAGGGAGCCCACCTCGCCTTCGCCACGGGCCCGCACCTCTGCATCGGCGCGCGGCTGGGCCGCTACGAGGCGCGAACCTCGTGGCGCGTCCTCTTCGAGCGGCTCCCGAACCTCCGTCTCGATCCCGACCGGCCGATCGAGCTCTCGGGGTGGGAGTTCCGCTCGCCCCACCATCTCCACCTCCTCTTCGACGCCCCGTGACCGAGTTGACGCAGGACTACCTCGAGCGGCTGGAGCGCGTCGTACCGCGCGCGCTCCCCGCCGATCTCGATCTCTTCGACGAGGAGACGGCGCGGCGGGGCGTCCGCCTCAACAAGGCCGCCTACTCGCTGAAGGACGAGGAGCAGCGACGTCTCTTCCTCGCGGATGAGGAGCGCTGGATGGAGCAGTTCGGGCTCACCGACGAGGAGAAGGAGCTCATCCGCCGCCGGGACTGGATCGGACTCTGGCGAAGCGGGATGTCGATCTACGTGATGGTGAAGCTTTCCGGCGTCACGGAGACGCCGCTGCCAGAGATCGGCAAGCAGATGCGCGAGTCGGCATGAGGGGGTCGCCCTTTCAATTGCCCCCGACGACGCACGAGGAGGATTGCTGATGGCCACGATCGTCGGAGGAATCGGGGCATCCCACGCTCCGTCCATGGAGCACGTCTACGACGCCGGTCAGGAGGTCCGCCTGAGCGACGAGTGGAAGCCGCTCTTCGGGCCCTTCCAAGAGGTCGCCCGCTGGCTGGACGCGGCGCGGCCGGATCGCCTGGTCGTGATCTACAACGACCACATGGACGGGTTCTTTCTCGACCGGTACCCGACCTTCGCGCTCGGGATGGCCGACGAGTACCCGATCGCCGACGAGGGGTTCGGGGCGCGGCCGTTCCCGCCCGTTCCCGGAGACGCGAGCTTCAGCTGGCACGTGGCGCGCTCGCTCGTCGCCGACGAGTTCGACGTCACGATGTGCATGGAGATGGAGGTCGACCACGGCGTCATCTCTCCGCTTCCGATGGTCGACTTCGCCGAGGGCGAGGGCGGCTGGAAGATTCCGATCGTTCCGCTCGCGGTCAACGTCATCCTCCATCCGCTCCCGACTCCCGCGCGGTGTTTCAAGCTCGGGCAGGCGCTCCGGCGAGCCGTCCTCTCGTATCCGGAGGACCTCTCCGTCGTCGTCGTCGGGACGGGAGGCCTCTCGCACCAGTTGACCGGCCCCCGGTTCGGACGCGTGGCGGCCGAGTGGGACCGCGAGTTCATGCGTCTCCTCGTCGAGGAGCCGGAGTCGCTCTCGGAGCTGACGCACGAGGAGCTGATCAAGCGAGGCGGCACCGAATCGGTCGAGGTCGTCCTCTGGCTCGCCATGCGGGGCGCTCTTCCACGCGAGTCGCGCCCGGTCGTCGAGGCGTACTACGCGCACCGGATCATGGGCTACGGCCTGCAGGCGTATGCGGCTGCGGCATGACGACGGATAGGGTCGCGCGCATCCTCGAGGGCGCGGTCGACCTCCACGTCCACCCCGCGCCCTCGCCGCTCCCGCGCCGGATCGGCGCCGCCGAGGCGGCTCGTCTCGCCGGCGAGGCGGGCTTTCGCGCGATCGTCGTCAAGTCGCATCACCATTCGACGGTCACGGACGTGCTCGCCCTCCAGGCGGAAGGGGCGATCCCGAGCGACGTCCACGTCTTCGGCGGCGTCGCGCTCAACGGGGCGGTCGGCGGCATCAATCCGAAGGCGGTCGACCTCGCGTTGAAGCTCGGAGGGAAGATCGTCTGGTTTCCGACGATCGGCTCGCCGAAGCACATCCGCCACCACGCGGAGCACCCCGACCTCAAGTTTCCGAAGCTGGCGGTGCAGCTGAAACCGGAGGAGCCGATCGAGATTCTCGCCGACGGCGAGGGCCGCGTTCGCGACGAGGTCTACGCGGTCCTCGAGTCGGTCAAGGAGGCGGACGCGATCCTCGCGAGCGGCCACCTCGCGCCGGACCGGATCACCGCCCTCTTCCGGGCGGCGCGCGAGGTCGGCGTCGAGCGCCTGCTCGTGAACCACCCGAACTTCGTGGTCGAGGCGAGCCCCGAGGACGGCAAGCGCTGGGTCGAGCTCGGCGCGTACATCGAGCATTCGCTCTGCATGTACGACGAGGAGTCGAGCTTCTACCAGTGGGACGTGGAGACGCTCGTCGCCTGGATCGAGGCAATCGGCCCGGCGCGCTCGATCCTCGGCTCCGACCTCGGACAGATGGACAACCCGTTGCCGACCGAGTCGTTTCGCAAGATCGTCGCGAAGCTCCTCGACCGCGGCGTGCGCGAGGACGACGTCCGGCGGCTCGTCGGCTCGAACGCGGCGCAGCTCCTCGGCGTCGCATGAGGTCGGCCGCCGTCCAGCTCGAGCCGAGTTCGGGAGCTCGTCCCGGGCTGGTGGAGGTTGTAGGGGCGGAGTCGACGGTTCAGGATTCTCCGCTCGCATCGCAGGTGCGGCGGCACGCGAACGAAGGGAGGGCACATGGCAACACGCGCTGAGCCGGGCGACCTCGGACCGGGCCGCCGCGAGCTCGGGCTCGAGCGCCGGGCGGTCGGGCTTTGGACCGCGATCGGGACGACGTTCGGACTCATCGTCGCCTCGACGGTGCTCGCGTCGGTCACGGCGGGATTCTTCGCGAGCTACGTCTTCTTGGCGGCCCTCGCGATCGGCTTCTTCGCGATGTACCTGCAGTCGTTCAGCTTCTCGGAGCTCGCGACGATGATCCCGCGGGCGGGGTCGATGAACGAGTACGTCCGCGCCGGGCTCGGGCCCTTCTTCGCCACGCTCACCGTGCTCGTCGGCTACATCGCCGTCCAGCTCTTCCCGACCACCGCCGAGGCATACACCCCCTCGGCCATCATCAAGGGGTTCCTTTGGACGGGCGGGCCGTCGACGACCGTCTGGGTCATCGTCTTCGTCCTCTTCGTGGCCCTCGTCAACGTCGCGGGGATTCGCCCCTACGGGGCGGTGGAGGTCTTCCTGACGTTCGCGGTCGCCTCGTCGCTCCTCGTCTTCGGTCTGATCGGGCTGCTCGGGCAGGGCTCGAACGACCCGATCGGGAGCGCGTTCCCGCACATCGACTTCACCTGGAGCCTGCTCTCGACCCTTCTCGGGACGGCGATCTTCACGTTCGTCGGGATGGAGTACACGTGCCCGCTCGCCGAGGAGATGGAGAACCCGGGGCGGAACATCCCGCTCGGGATCTTCCTCGGGCTCACGCTCGTCGCCGCGCCGGTCGTCGTCTTCGGGCTCGCGGCCGCCCGCTACGTCCCGTCCGAGGATCTCTCGCACTTCAGCCCGGTCGCACACATGGACGCGGCGACCGCAATCCTCGGCGACGCCGGGAAGTGGTGGATGGCGTTCATCTCGATCGCGGCGACCCTCTCGACGCTGAACGCGCTCCTTGCGGGCATCCCGCGGATCCTCTACGGGATGGGGCTCACGAGGCAGCTCCCGTCCGTGTTCTCGTACCTCCTACCGGCGACGCGGGCGCCGGTCGTCGGGATCGCGACGGTTGCGCTGCTGCCGATCCTGATGAACGTCGTCGTCGACCTCGGCAAGAGCCAGAACTTCATCAAGCTGATCCTCGCCGGAGTGCTCGGGTGGGCGACGGCGTACCTCCTTATCCACCTGACGGTGATCGTCCTCCGCCGCCTGGAGCCGAACGCCCGGCGACCGTTCCGCTCGCCGTTCGTGCCGATCCCCCAGTTGCTCGGCGCCGGCCTGCTCGCGCTCGCCGCCTTCAAGATCTTCCCCGATCCCGAGATCCGGGAGGACATCTACACGTACTACGGGATCTTCCTCGGAGTCTCGGTCGCGCTTTCGTTCCTCTACAACGCGTTCGCGTACCGGAGCGCGACCGCGCAGTTCCGCCGCGTCCCGCTCGAGGAGGTCTACCGCGAGACGCGCGTCATCGACGACGAGCTCGGGCCGCCCGTCGAGCCCGGAGCGCCGCACGTCAGGCACCATACGGACGACTGATGGCGGCTGCGCAGGACGCGTCGACGGAAGCGCGAATCGAGCACGTGCTCGCTTCCGGCGTCGAGCGCGTCCGCGTCCACTTCAGCGACCTGATCGGGATCTCGCGGAACAAGGTCGTCCCCCTCTCGATGCTCGACCAGGTTTGCGAGGACGGGATCAACTTCTGCATCGCGGCGTTCTGCGTCGACCACGCCGGCGAGGTGATCGAGGGGACCGGGCTCGGGGCGGAGGTCGACTTCCGGGACGCGCAAGTCGTCCCGGACCTCTCGACGCTGACCGTCGTGCCGTGGGAGCGCGGGACGGCGATCGCGATCGGCGACGTCATGTTCGACGACGAGCCGCTTTCCGCCTCGCCGCGCCAGCTCCTGAAGCGCGCGGTGGAGGAGACGGAGAAGCACGGCTTCCGGCCGGTGGCCGGCCACGAGCTCGAGTTCTTCCTTCTCCGGCCGAGCGCGAACGGGCGCGGCTTCGAGCAGTACGCGAAGCAGCCCGGGCTCGTCTACACCCTCTCGCCGATCGTCGACACGGAGGGCGTCCTCCGCGAGATGGAGGACGCGGTACACGCGATGGGGCTTCCGGTCGTCGGTTCCAACCAGGAGTACTTCGGGTCGCAGTGGGAGATCAACCTCAAGCACCGAGACGCACTCGGGGCGGCGGACGACGCCCACCTCTTCAAGCTCGCCGTGAAGGAGATCGCGGCCAAGTACGGCCTTGTCGCGACCTTCATGGGCAAGCCGATCCAGGAGCTCGGGACGTCCGGCTACCACCTCCACTTCTCGCTCTGGGACGACGCCGGGCAAAACGCGTTCGACGATCCCGATGCTGGGGACGGGCTCTCGGACGTCTGTCGCCACTTCCTCGCCGGGCAGCTCGAGCACGCGCGCGGGATGACCCCGATCATGGCGCCGACGATCAACGCCTACAAGCGCTTCCTCGCGATGGCGTTCGGGCCGTGGAACGTGACGTGGGGCCACGACAACCGGACCGTCTATGCACGAATCCCGCGCGAGCGCGGCAACGCCACACGGGTGGAGAACCGCGCCGGGGACGGGACCGCGAACGCGTACCTCGCGTCGGCGGCCGCTCTCTTCGCGGCCCTCGACGGGCTCGATCGCGAGCTCGATCCGGGCGATCCCGTGAGCGGGGTGGCGTACGAGCTCGAGGACAAGCCGCTCATGCCGTTCTCCCTCGCCGAGGCGCTCGACGCGCTCGAGGGAGACCACTACTTCAACGAGGTGCTCGGGCAGCAGTTCGTGCAGGCGTTCCTCGCGATGAAGCGAAGCGAGGTCAACCGCTTCCGAAGCGCGGTGACCGACTGGGAGCTGAACGAGTACGTGAACGTCCTGTGAGCACGGGGGCCCCGAGCTTCGAGCGCGACATCCGCCCGCTCTTTCGCGACGAGGACGTCGAGTCGATGGAGTTCGCCTTCGACCTCCGCTCCTACGACGACGTGCGGGCGAACGCCGAGGAGATCCACGACCGCCTCGCGGACGGCTCGATGCCCTGCGACGCCGAGTGGCCGGAGGATCAGATCGCCCGCTTTCGCGCTTGGATCGACGGCGGCCTGGCGCCGTAGCTGGTCCACTCACGCGGCGACAGCCGCCGACGGCTCCTTCGCGACCCGGTTTCGTAGGGTCCCGACCCCCTCGACCGAGACCTCGACGACGTCGTCCTCCCGCAGGTAGCGAGGCGGCTTGCGCGAGTCGCCGACCCCGCCCGGCGTACCGGTGGCGATCACGGTGCCTGCCTCGAGCGTCGTCCCCGCGGAGCAGTACGCGACGAGCTCTTCGGCCGAGAAGATGAGGTTCTCCGTGTTCGAGTCCTGCATCACCTGGCCGGAGACGATCGTCCGGATGGCGAGCGAGCCGAGCCCGGCTTCCCCGAGCGACGCGACGCACGGGCCCATGGGCGCGAACGTGTCGAAGCTCTTCCCGAGCGTGAACTGGCGGAGCGGCGTCTCGAGCTGGGCGCGCCGCCCGGAGACGTCGTTGAACGCGGAGTAGCCGCCGATCGCCGCCCGCGCTTCCTCCGCAGTTGCGTTCTTCACCGTCTGGCCGAGCACGATCGCGACCTCCCCCTCGTAGTCGGGCCGCGTCTCGTCGCGCGGGACGACGATCGTCGCGTCGTGTCCCGTGAGAGCCGACGGCCACATCGCGAAGACGACCGGCACCGGGGGGATCGCGAGCTCCGACTCCTCGGCGTGGTCCCGGTAGTTGAGGCCGATCCCGATCAGCTTCGTGGGGGAGACGGGGTGGAGCAGGCGGACGTCCGCAAGGGCGTACTGCCTGCCCGAGGCGCGTGCGATCCGCTCCCAACCCTCGGGTGACGGGACGAAGCCGGACCACTCCGCCGGGCCGGCGTCGTGGAGCGCGTCCCCCTCGAGGCGTCCGATTCGAGGCTTGTCCGAGTCGGCGAGGAAGCGGACCGCCCTCACGACTCGCTCCCGCCACGGCGCCGGCCCTGCTCCTCGCGGAGGATCTTCATGGCGTTGATCGCCCGCGGGAACCCGGCGTAGGGTGCGGTCTGGACGATCGTCTCCTCGAGCTCGCGGTCGTTCACGCCGATCGCGCGCGCGGCCCGAACGTGCGCGCGCACCTGCGGCTCGAGGCCGCCGAGGGCCGTCAGGACCCCGACGATCACGAGCTCGCGCTCGCGGATGCCGAGCCCCTCTCGGCTGTGGACGTCGCCGAAGACGAAGTCGACGGTCAGCTCGCCGAGGTCGCCGAGGGTCGCGAGGAACTCGTCTCCCCCCGGCTCGTCGTGCAACTCGGCCAGCCGAGCGCGGCCGCGCTCGCGCCGTGTCGCCTGCTGGATGGCCATACGATCGCCTCCTCTTTGACGTGACGGTCGGGACGCGGATACTTGCACCGATGGCCAGCGCCGTCCCGACGCTCGACGCGGTCGACCTCGAGAACGACGTCTTCGCCGAGCGGGTTCCGCACGAGACCTTCGCACTTCTCCGTCGCGAGGCCCCCGTCTGGTGGTACGAGTGGAAGGGAGGCCGGGGTTTCTGGTGCGTGACGAAGCACGCGGACGTGGTCGCCGTCTCGCGCGACACGAAGACGTACTCCTCGGAGCTCGGCGGCGCCAACCTCGAGGACCTCGACGAGGACGCCCGCCTCGCGCGCCAGTCGATGCTCGAGACCGACCCGCCCCGGCACACGCGCCTGCGCGGCCTCGTCGGGTCGCCCTTCACGCCGCGCGCCGTGCGGGCGTACGAGCTCGCCCTTCGCGAACTGACGCACGACGTCCTTGACCGCGCCCTCCCGCTCCGCGAGTTCGACTTCATCGAGGAGATCGCGAAGGAGCTTCCGATCCGCGTGCTCGCGCGGCTCCTCGGCGTTCCCGAGGCGGACACCGACCGCCTGATCGCCTGGGGCGACCGGATGATCGCGAACACCGACCCCGACTTCGCGGACGTCCTCCACGACAGTCCGGAGAGCGAGCGCTACCGCCTGCTCCCGTTCCGGAGCCCTGCCGCCCTCGAGCTCTTCGAGTACGGGCACCGGATCGCAGCGGAGCGGCGTGCACGGCCGAAGGACGACCTCGTGAGCAAGCTCGTCCACGCGGAGATCGACGGCGAGCGGCTAAGCGAGCGAGAGTTCGACACCATGTTCCTCCTCCTCGTCGTCGCCGGCAACGAGACGACGCGGCAGGCGATCGCGCACGGGATGCTCGCGCTCGTGGAGCACCGCGAGGAGTGGGGGCGGCTGCGGGAGGACCTGAGTCTGATCGCGGACACGGGCGCGGACGAGGTCCTGCGCTGGTCGTCGCCCGTCCTCCACTTCCGGCGAACGGCCACCTCGGACGTCGAGCTCGGCGGGCAGCGAATCCGAGCCGGCGACAAGGTCGTCGTCTGGTACGTCTCGGCCAACTTCGACGAGGATGTCTTCGACGATCCGTATCGATTCGACGTCGGGCGACGGCCGAACCGCCACGTCACCTTCGGCGGCGGCGGGCCGCACTACTGCCTCGGCGCCCACCTGGCGAAGCTCGAGGTACAGGTGATGTTCGAGGAGCTCCTGCCTCGGCTCGCCGACGTCGAGCTCGCGGGCCCGCCCGTCCGCGTCCGCACGAACTTCACGAACGCGCTCAAGCGGATGCCCGTTCGTGTCCTCACCGCCTAGTGCTCGGCCGCGCGCGGGCGGCGGCCGAGAGGCTCCTCACTCGAGACGTCGAGGTCTTCGAGCGCCTGGGCTACCGCCCGACCGACCGCTCGCGCCCCCTCGAGGCGCGCCTGGAGCGCGAGCGCGGGCCTGCGCTTCGCCTTTGCATGGCCCCGCAAGGTCGGATCTTCGGGGGCGCGTACGCGCTCGAGCTCGCGCCGTCCGAGCCACCGCTGCCCGAGACGGGTGGACTGGCGGGACGCCCGCGCGGCGCCGTTCGCCTGCGGCGCGTCGCTTTCCGCCCGCGC
>JALZFU010000081.1 GCA_030861385.1 Actinomycetota bacterium | reverse complement strand
CGGGTCGGTTCCGAAGCGCACCGTGCCGCACTGGTGGGCGACGCCAGCGATCGGGATCCGCTCATCGCGGATCGCCTGGTTCGGGATCAGGTGGTCGCGCATGTCGAGGTGCGTCAGGAGGCCCTTGAGCTTGCGAAGGAGCCGGCGGTGCGGCTCGAGGTTCTTGTTCGTGTAGCGGACGTGGATCTGCCCTTCCCGGTCGAGGGTCACGCGGTTCTCCGGGTTCGGGAGATCCTCGGTCGTGAGCCAGAAGTCGACCGCGTGCTTCGCGACGTAGTCGAGGACGAAGCCGGGGGTCGGGAGGGGCGCGCCGGCCTTCAGCATCTGGCCGTCGGTCTTCCCGAGCATCTGGATGTGGCCGAGCGGGTAGTCGAACCCCTCGTCCCCGCCCCAGTAGTAGTCGTTCACGCCGAGCGTCTTCTGGAAGCGGGTCGGGTTCGGCTCTTTCGAGAGCGCGATCACGGCCGAGTTGATGTGCGCCATGTAGTGGCGCCCGACGACGCCGGACGAGTTCGCAAGGCCGTTCGGGTGGCGGTCGCTCGCCGAGCCGAGGAGGAGGAGCGCCGAGTTCACGGCGCCGCACGAGATGACGACGACGTCGCCGCTCACCACCTCGCGCTCCCCGTCGCGCTGGACGACGACGTTCGTCACCGTGCGGCCGGCCGCGTCAGTCTCGAGGCGCTCGACGTACGCGTTCCGGCGAAGCGTCACGTTCGGATGCCGGATCGCCGGCCGGATGCAGAGGACGTGCGCGTCCGCCTTCGCGTCGACGAGGCACGGAAAGCCGTCGAGCCTCGTGCAGCGGACGCAGCGGCTCTCCTCGGGGCTCTCCTCGTCCAGGTGGACGCCCACCGGGAGGTGGAAGGGGCGGTGGCCGGTCTTGACGAGGTCGTCGTGGAGCTTCTGGATTCGCGGCTCGTGGGAGACGGCGGGGTAGGGGTAGGGGCCAGATGCGGGCGGCTCGGTCGGATCCTCGCCCCGCTCGCCGTGGACGAGGTAGAGGCGCTCGGCCTCGTCGTAGTAGGGCGCGAAGTCGTCGTAGGAGAGCGGCCAGGCCGGCGAGATGCCGCCGTGGTGGCGCACCTCGCGGAAGTCGCGCTCGCGCATCCGGAAGAGGATCGCGCCGTAGAACTTCGTCTGGCCCCCGACGTAGTAGTGCTGGCCGGGATGGAACGGTTTCCCGTCCTCGTCGTACCAGGTCTCGTGCGTCTTGTACTTGCTTTGCACGAAGACGGCCCTGCTGTCCCAGTTGTCCGTCTCCCGGCGCAGGTAGTCGCCTCGCTCGAGGACGAGGATCCGCTTTCCCGACGGGGCGAGCCGGTGCGCCAGCGTGCCGCCGCCCGCTCCGCTCCCGATGATGACGACGTCGTAGTGCTCCATGGTTCCTCCCTGTTCGAGCGAGCTCATCAGACGAGGGCGATCGGTGAGACCCACGCGCCTGTCGCGCCGCGCAGCTTGGGGTGGGTGACGACGAGGGCGAACTCGCGGACGCCGTCGGCCGCGAGCGCGGAGGTGTCGAGGTTCTCGAGGACGAAGACGCCGTGGCGGACGTTCAGGATCTGCGGCACCTCGAACGGGCGTGCCGGGTTCTCGGCCGGAACGGGCCCGTAGCTCCAGGTATCGCAGCCGGTCAGGGCGACGCGGTGCTCGACGAGCCACTCCGCCGCCTCGTAGCCGGGCCCGGGCTCGCCGGAGAGGTACGCCTCGGGGTCGTCCCAGCGCGCGCCCCAGCCGGTGTGGAAGAGGACGGCGTCGCCCGGCTCCGGCTCGAGCTGGGTCAGGTGGTCGGGCAAGATGACGCCGCCGGCCCCGAGCTCGGCGCCCGAGACGTCGACGAGGAAGCCGCGGGTCACGATCTGCGGGATCGTCTCGGCGCCGAGGCGCTTCATCCCCGAGGGCTCCGCGAGCTCGGTGACCGTCCAGCCGTTGTAGCCGCGCTCGCCGATCTGGAGGTGGCTGAGCGCGTCGAGGTGCGTCCCGAGCTGCTGCGTGCCGGTGACGATCTCGGTCACCCAGTTCACCTCGTTCTCGCCGACCGGCATCCCCGCGTTCGCGTGGTGGGCGGTCGTGACGAGTGTTTGACGGAAGTAGCGCCCCGGGAAGACGGGCGCCCGCTCGTCGAGCACGCGCCCGAGGTCGTAGAGCCTCCCCTCCCGGACGAGAGCGAGGGCGTCGCGGCGCTTCGCGTCGTCGACGTGGTTCAGCATCCCGACCTGGTCGCCCGCCCCGAAGGGGGACGGCCACCAGGCGTGCTCCCTCGCTACTCCGACGACCACGGCTCGCGGAAGCTCGGGTAGAGCGTGAGGCCGCCGTCGACGAAGAGCGTCTGCCCCGTGATGTACGCGGCGTCGTCGCTCGCGAGGAAGCAGGCGACGCCGGACATCTCGTCGGCGTCCCCGGCGCGGACCATCGGGATGTGCGACTCCACCATCTCCTTCTTCACGGGGTCGTCGACCCACGCGCGGTTGATCGGCGTGATCGTCGCGCCGGGGCCGATCGCGTTCACGCGAATCCCCTGGGCGGCGTACTCGAGGGCGAGCGTCGTCGTCAGGTTCTGCATCCCGCCCTTGGACACCGAGTAGCCGAGGTAGTTCGGCTTCGGAATCTTCTGGTGGACGCTCGAGACGTTGACGATGACGCCCGGCGTCCCGGCGGCGAGGAAGCGCTTGATCGCCTCGCGCGCGCAGAGGAAGGCGCCGCGGAGGTTCACCCCGATCACCTTGTCGAAGTCGGCGGCCGAGAGCTCGTGCGAGGGCCGCGAGATCTGGATCCCCGCGTTGTTCACGAGGACGTCGAGGCCGCCCAGCTTGTCGACCGTCTCCTCGAACATGCGGACGACGTCCTCTTCCTTCGAGACGTCGCCCTGGACGAGGACGTCTCGGACGCCCATTCGCTGGACGTGCTCGACGCACGCCTGAACCTGCTGCTCGGTCTCGGCCGCGTCCTCGGGCGCTCGCAGGTAGTTGATCGCGATGTTCGCGCCGAACCCGGCGAAGCGGACGGCGATCGCCTGCCCGATGCCCGACGTCCCGCCGGTGACGAGGACGTTCTTCCCCTTCAGGCCCCGCAGCTCTTCCCTCGTGGTCTCAGGCGCGGCGACGGTCATGCACTCCCTCCTCGGGTCGACGTCGCAATCTCAGTCTCGGCGCGCGGGAGACCGTTACAGCGGAGC
>JALZFU010000079.1 GCA_030861385.1 Actinomycetota bacterium | reverse complement strand
CCGCGACGACAGCCGCCGAGGGCGACGAGGTCCGCGTCGGGAACGTCGCGACGTCGTTCGCGAGCGCGCTCGCCGCTCGCGACGAGGCCCGCGAGCGCCAAGTGGCCACGTTCGGAACCGGCGATTGGCACCGCGTCTTCGCGGCCGGCCGCTACGGCGGCCTCCTCGGGCGGCGCGTCGAGGCCCTTCGAGTCCTTGGAAAGGCCGGCGGCGAGGCAGTCGTGGACGCCACCGGGAGTCGGCTCCTCCGCTCGCTCCGCGAACCGATCCGGGCGGTTCCTTCCCCGCTCGTGGGGAAGCTCTCCGGCGTCGCCGACGGGAAGGCGCTCGCCGTCGCGATCAACGGCCGCGTCGCCTCGCTCACCGAGGCCTACGACATCGGCCGCGGCGTCCACTTCTCGGCGCTCACGCCAGACTCCGCGTTCGCGGGCGGCGAGAACGAGGTTCGCCTGTTCGTGGTCGACGGACCGGGCGCCGAGCCAGGCCTCCACGAGCTTCGAACCTCGCTCTCGTGAGCGTCCACCTGGACGGCTGCGCGGCGCTCGCGGGGCGGGCGCGAGGCGACCGCCGTGCAGGCACGGGCTCTCAGCCTCGGGCGAGCAACTCCTGACGGAGGGTCTCGAGGCGGCCGCGGACGCTTCCGTCGACGCGGACGGAGCCGGCCCGAAGCACGAGGCCGCCGATCAGATCGGGGTCGACCTGCCGGGTAGCGTCGACCCGACGCCCCGCAGCATCCTCGATCTTTCGCACGAGCGTCGTCGCCTCCTCGTCGGAGAGCTCGACCGCGGTCGTGAGCTCGACTTCGATCACGCGCTCCTCCGCCGCGAGGAGCCGCTCCCACTCGGCGTGGATCTCCCGGAGCTCTCCGATTCGATCCTTCTCCGCGACGAGGAGGACGAAGTTCCGGAAGACCTCGCTCGCGCCCGCCAGGACGGTCGCGAGCGCGGCGCGCTTCGACACGCGCTCGATCTGCGGGTTGCGAAGGAGGTCCGCAAGCTCGTCGGAGGCCTCGACGGCGGCGATCAACGCATCGAACTCCTCGCGCACTCGCGCCGTCACGTCCTTGTCCTTCGCCGCCTCGAGGAGCGCCTCGGCGTAGATCCGGTGCGCGACCGCCACGGCTGGCTAGTTCTCGGAGGCGATTCGCGACATGTCGATCTCGGCGATCGTCTCGTCGATCAGGCGCCGCTGGTCGTCGGCGTCGAGCGACTTGCGAGTCACCTTCTCCGACGCGAGGAGCGTGAGCTCGACGACGTCGCGGCGAATCTCCTCGCGCAGCTTCCGGTTCTCCGCCCCGATCGCGCGCTGGTTCTCCTCGAGCCGGCGCTCGAGGTCGGCGTTCGCCTCTTCGCGGGAGCGACGCAGCTGGTCTTGCGCCTGCCGGCGCGTCTCCTCGAGCAGGCGGTCGCGCTCGACGCGGGCCTCCTCTCGCTCCCTCCGCGTGAGCTCGCGGAGCTGCCGGGCCTCCTCGCGCGCCTTGTCCGCTTCGTCGAGCGCCTGGCGAATGCGCTCGCGGCGCTCCTCGATCAGCCCCTGGATCCGGCTAAAGGCGACCCGGCGGAGCACGAAGAGGACGATCAGGAACGTCAGGATCGTCCACACCATGAGCCCGGGAACGACGTCGATGAGCGAGCCGCTGTCCTCCTCCTGCGCGAGCGCGAGCGAGACGAGCGCGTCCATCACACGAGCACGAAGGCGAGGAGGCCGCCGAGGAGCGCGTAGAAGACGACGGCCTCGGTGAGCGCGAACCCGAGCCACTGGATCCCGGTGAGCTCGCCGCGAAGCTCGGGCTGGCGCGCGACCGCCTGGATCATCGAGCCGAAGATGTACCCGATGCCGATCCCGGCGCCCACCGCGCCGAGCCCGACGCCGACGCCGAAGGCGATCGCCTTGCCGAGGTCGCCGACGTCGCCGGTTGCCTGTGCGAGAAGAACGTCCACCCGAGCTCCTTTCGGTCGGTAGCTAATGCTCCGGTTCGATCGCGCCGCCGATGTAGATCGAGGAGAGCAGCGCGAAGACGAAGGCTTGGATCGTCACGACGATGACGACCTCGAAGAGGTAGATGAGCGTCCCGATCCCGACCGAGAACGGCACGAGCCACCACGCCGAGAAGATGAAGATGAGGCCGATCATGACCAGGATCAGCATGTGGCCGGCGAGCATGTTCGCGAAGAGGCGGACGGAGAGCGAGATGAGCCGCATGAACTGCGAGATGACCTCGAGCGGGACGATCAGCGCGAGAAGCCCTTTCGGCGCGCCGGCCGGAATCCAACTCTTGAAGTACCGGCCCGCACCGTTGTACCGGATGCCCTCGACGTGCGTCGCGAGGAACGTGATCAGCGCGAGCGCGAGCGTCACGCTCAGGTTCGCCGTCGCGGCGTAGATCCCGAACGTCGGCACCTCGAGCCCGGCGATCTCGTAGCGCTCGTCCGAGATCGGAAGGGGCACGAACCCGATCAGGTTGAGGATCCAGATGAAGAGGAAGAGCGCGGCGACGTACGGAAACCACGTCCCGCGCGCCTTGCCGGGCATGTTTCCCTCGATGATCTGGCCAAACAGGAGGTCGTAGAGGCTCTCGCCCATCGTCTGGCGACGGCTCGGCCGGAGCGAGAGACCGAATCGCATGACCCAGATCCCGAAGACGATCGTGACGAGGCCGCCGAGCCAGAGGTAGGCGACGGCCTTGTTGATCGAGAGGTCGAGCGGGCCGAGCTCGAGCGGGACCCACGCGGGGAGCTCGAACTCGTGCGACGGATCGAACTTCTCGGCTGCGAGGAGGAGCGGGCTCACCGGCGAGGGCCTCCGGCGAAGTAGAGCGTCAGGCTGAGCGCGAGCTCGAACGTGTAGGCGACCGCGTAGACGAGCGCGCCGGCGATCGCGAGCTCGGGATCCGTCGTCGCGACCGCGATCGCGACCAGCACGAGCAAGATCCCGCGCGCCATCATCCCGAAAGCGACGATCCCGGAGCCGCGAAGGGTCGGCTCACCGATCCCGACGCGCGTGAAGAGGAGTCCGAGAAGCTGGCTCGCCGCCCACAGGAGAGCTCCCAGCGCCCATCCGTCGAGCCGCCACTCAGCGACGAGAAAGATCGGCAGCGCAAGCGCGACGAGGAGGCCGCCGGCGACGATCGGGAGGCGCCGCTCGGGCATCGGACGAGGAGTCGTGAGGGTCACCGTCAGAACGCTCCCCGGAACGCGCGGTAGACGGCGACGATCGAGAGCGGAATCCCCACGACGGAACCGATCGCGATCCCGATCCCGACGCTCCCCGCGACCCAGCCGACGATCGCCCCGATAGCCACGCAGACAAAGAGGACGCCGAGGAGCAAGCCGCCGGCGCTGAGCGGGTCGAAGGTGGGGCGCTCTGCGATCGCGATGGGAATCATCCCACGTCGCCTCGAGCCTATCAGCCGCGCCGACTTCGTGACATCGAAAAACCCGTGATTTGCGGTAAAAAGAAGGGTAATATCCTCGACTTTGTGCGTCCTCGATGCCGAGCGCAGCCGGTCGCGCTCTAGCATCCGCACGTGCGGATCTGGGTCGATCTCACGAACACGGCGCACGTCCTCGTGCTCCGCCCGCTCGTCGAGCTCCTCGAGGGCGAAGGGCACGAGGTCGAAGTGACCGCCCGCCCCCTCTCTCACACCGTCGAGCTCCTCGACGACTGGGGTCACCCGTACACCGTCCTCGGCCGCCACGGTGGGGCGGGCGGCCTCGGGAAGGCGCGCGCCGCGTTCGGACGGGTCGCGCAGCTCCTCGCGTTCGCGGGCGCCCGACGTTTCGACCGGGCGCTCGCGCACGGGTCGACGGACCTCCCCCCCGCCTGCCGCGTCCTCGGGCTTCCGAACACGACGATGTTCGACTACGAGTGGGCGACCGTGCAGCACCACGTCATCTGCCGCCTCGCGACGCGCGTCCTCGTCCCGGACGCGATCCCGCTCGCACGTCTCGCGCGCTACGGCGCCCGACCGCCGAAGCTCGTCCGGTACGCCGGGCTGAAGGAGGAGTACTACCTCGCCGACTTCGAACCCCGTGCCGCGGTCCTCGACGAGCTCGGCGTCGATCCGGCGGCCGTCATCTCGGTCGTCCGGACGGCGCCCTCCTACGCGCTCTATCTGAGCGGCTCCGAGAATCCGCTCCTGCCGCGCGTGCTCGCTCGGCTCGCGGGAGAAGAGCGGGCGCAGACGGTCGTCCTCGCCCGGACCCCGGGGCAGCGCGCCGCCATACGCGCTCTCGGGCTTCCGCGCGTGACCGTCCCCGAGCGGGCGATCGACGGGCGCAGCCTCGTCGCGCTCGCCGACTTGCTCGTGTCGGCTGGGGGGACGATGAACCGCGAGGCGGCCGTCCTCGGCACGCCCGTGTACTCGATCTTCGAGGGACGCCTCGGCGCCGTCGACGAGCGGCTCGCGAAAGAAGGTCGGCTTCACCTGCTCCGCGACCCGGCGCGGATCCGCGTCGAGAAGAAGGGCGAAGACGCGTGGCGCCGCCGCGTTCGGCGCGACCCGGCGGAGCTGCTCGCGCTCGCCGTCCCGCCGACCGGATAACGGACCGTCCCGGAGCGCGCGCTAGCGCTGGCCGGCGGTGAGCACGCGCTCCACCGCCTCCTCCCGCTCGGCCTCGCGCGTCCCCCACCGCCCGAAGCCAAGGACGCGCAGGTGGCGAGCCTTGAGGATCTCGAGCGTGTAGACCATCCAGACGGACGCGACGACGACGGCGAGCCCCACCGCGGAGACGACGAGGGCGTTTTCGAGGTCCCAATGCCCGCGGGGGCGCGGCGGAACGAAGCGCACCATGATCGCCCACGCGGCGAGGAGGGCCGCCCACGCGTGGAGGTACGCCGCTGTCTTCCGCTGCGAGAAGCCGATCCTCAGGAACCGGTGGTAGAAGTGGTTGTGGTCGGCGCCCCACGGCGGCCGGCGGTACTTGAGCCGCTTGAGGACGACGAACGACGTGTCGAGGATCGGCACGGCGACGACGAGCAGGGGCGCGACGAGCGCGATCGTCGCCGCCGTCTTGAGGACGCCTTGAACCGCGACCGTCGCGAGCAGGAAGCCGAGCGCGAGCGCGCCCGAGTCACCCATGATGATCCGCGCGGGGTGGTAGTTGTGGCGGAGGAACGCGAGCGTCGCGCCGCACGTCATCGCCGCGAGCGCCGCGGGCGTCACGCGTCCGAACGATGCCGCGAGGACGGCGAAGCTGAAGGCGGCGATCGAGACGATCCCGGCCGCGAGGGCGTCCATCCCGTCGATCAGGTTGACGAGATTCGCGAGCGCCGCGATCCAGACGACCGTAAGGGGCGCGGCGAAGACGCCGAAGTCGATGCTCGCGAACGGAAAGGAGATTCGCTCGAACGTAACGTCGAACCCGACGACCGGGATGAGGGCGATCGCGATCACCCCCAGGAGCTTGGTGCTCGGACGGAGGCGGCGGACGTCGTCGGCGAGCCCGAGCACCGCGACGAGGCCGGTTCCGATGAGGATGCCGAGGTAGGGGCCGTCGGGGTGGATGAAGACTGCGGCCGGAACGAGGATCCCGAGAACGATCGCGAGGCCGCCGATTCGCGGCAGCGGGCGGCTGTGGACGCGTGGCCGGTCGCTCGCCCGGGGGTCGTCGACGGCGCCGATTCGGGGAGCGAGCCAGGCGGTCGCGGGCGTGAGGAGGAGGACGATCGCCGCCGCGGAGAGGAAGCCCCACGCGACCGCTTCCTCGGTGACGAGGGACTCGAGCGACTCCGGAAACGACACCGGAGGTGATTATCGCAAAGAGGGTCGGTAGCAGCCCCTTTTGCTAGCATCCTCCGCCTCTTGACGGTCGTCTCCGCAGCGCAGACGTTCGACGAGCGCATCCGCACGAGGGAGGCGAGAGTCGGGATCGTCGGGCTTGGCTACGCCGGCCTCCCGCTCGCGATGGCGTTCGCGGAGGCAGGCTTCGACGTCACCGGGATCGACCTGAACGAGGAGCGGGTCCGTGCCGTCGTCGAGCGCCGCTCCTACCTCGTCGACGTACCGGCTGAACGCTACGAGGCGCTCGACGGCGAGCTCCAGGCGACGAGCGACTACGGCGCCGTGAGCGAACTCGACGCCGTGACGATCTGCGTGCCGACGCCGCTCTCGAAGACGCGGACGCCGGACATCTCCTACGTGGTCGCCGCCGCCGAGTCCGTCGCCGCGAACCTGCGGCCGGGTCAACTCGTCGTTCTTCAGTCGACGACCTACCCGGGGACGACCGAGGAGATCGTCCTCGCGATCCTGGAGCGCACGGGCGGGACGATCGGTGCCGACTTCTTCCTCGGTTATGCGCCCGAGCGGGTCGACCCCGGCAACGAGCGGTTCACGATCCGAACGACGCCGAAGCTCGTCGCCGGCGTGACCGAGGAGTGCCGGCGCCGCACGGAGGTTCTCTACGCCGAGGTCGTCGACCGGGTCGTTTCGGTCTCGTCCCCGATGGTGGCCGAGACGGCGAAGCTGCACGAGAACACGTTTCGAGCGGTGAACATCGCACTCGCGAACGAGCTCGCGCTCATGTGCGACCACCTGGGCATCTCGGCGTGGGAGGTGATCGAGGCCGCCGCGACGAAGCCGTTCGCGTTCCTTCCCCACTACCCGGGCCCCGGCCTCGGGGGCGATTGCATCCCGGTGGTGCCGCAGTTCCTCGCCGCGCGGGTGCGCGAGTACGGGTACTCCCCGCGCCTGATCGACGCCGCCCACGAGATCAACACGCGCATGCCTTCGCACGTCGTCCAGAAGGTGACGGACGCGTTGAACGAGGACGGACGTCCCGTCAAGGGCTCCCGAATCCTCCTCCTCGGCATGGCGTACAAGGCGGACGTGCACGACACCCGCGAGTCGCCGAGCCTCGAGGTCATGCGCCAGCTGGTCGCTCGCCGCGCCGACGTTCGCTACTGCGACCCCTGGGTGCCCGAGGTGGAGCTGGACGGCGCGCTCCACGGCGGGGCTCCGTGGACGCGCGAAGAGGTCGCCGCGGCGGACTGCGTCGTCATGCTGACGCAGCACCGGGAGTTCCTCGAGGAGCCGCTCTGGGACGCCGCGACTCGGATCGTCGACGCGCGAAACGTAGTTCCCGACGCGCCGAACGTCCGCCGGATCTAGGTGCGTCTTCGAGCCGACGGACGCGGGCGCGGGCTGGCGTTCGTCGGTTCGCCGGCGCGGTGACCTCGTAAGGCGCTAGCGATGCTCATCCTCGGCGCTGGCTACATCGGCGCCGCGCTCGCGGATCTCGCCCTCGCCGGGGGTCGCGAGGTCGTTCTCGCCGACAACTGGTACGCGACGCGCCGCGAGCAACTAGCGTCGCTCGCCGCGCGCGGCGCGCGGGTAGAGACGGCCGACATCCGCCGCCGCGAGGACGTCGAGCGAGTCGTCCCGCTCGCGGGCGGCCAGGTCTACCTTCTCGCCGCCCAGGCG
>JALZFU010000040.1 GCA_030861385.1 Actinomycetota bacterium | reverse complement strand
GGTGACGACCGACGCCGGCACCTCGAAGCTCTCGTTCTCGGCGGCGGTGACCGTCCCCTCCGAGGGCCAGCGGAAGGAGGCGAAGCTGACCGGCGAAGGCGAGTTCGACTACGAGGCGCGCCGGGGCCGACTGAGGTACGAGCTCGGAGACCTGCTCGAGGCCGAGGGGCAGCCGGGCAACGGCGAGGCCGAGGTTGTTTTTGACCGTACCGTCTTCTATCTGCGCTTCCCGATGCTCGCCGGCAGCCTCCCCGACGGCAAGGAGTGGGTACGCCTCGACCTCCGGAAGCTCGGCGACATGCAGGGCATCGATCTCGCGCAGCTCTCGCAGCTGAACCAGGATCCGAGTCAGCTCCTCGACTACCTGCGTGCGACGAGCTCGGAGATCGAGGAGGTCGGCGAGGAGGAGGTGCGCGGCGATTCGGCCGTGCGTTACCGCGCGCGGATCGACCTCGACAAGGTGCCTGAGCAGGTGCCCGAAGACGTTCGGGCTGCGGTCAGGGTCTCCGTCGACGCTTTGAAGCGGCAGCTCGGCTCGAGCTCGCTCCCGGTGGATGTTTGGATTGACGGTGAAGGGCGCGTACGCCGCTTCCGGCAGGCGATCGCGGCGCCGGGAAGCGACGTCGAGCTCACGATGGAGTTCTACGACTTCGGCGCGGACGTCGACGTCGAGCCGCCACCGGAGCACGCGACCGTGGACCTGGCCGAGCTCCTCGAGGGAGACCGATAGGGATGGCGACGGCATCGACGGCCACTAGCGGGACCGAATGGGGGCGGACGATCGACGTGGCGATCAAGATCTGGCGCTTCGACCCGGAGACGGGCGGGCGCGAGCTCCGACGGTACGAGGTCGAGGCGCCCGAGTGGGCTTGCCTCCTCGACGTCCTCGACATCGTCAAGGACCAGGTCGACGGGACGCTCGCCTACCGGAAGAGCTGCCGGATGATGATCTGCGGCTCGTGCGGGATGCGGATGGACGGACGCGCCGTTCTCGCGTGCAAGGAGCGAATGAAGCCGATCGTCGAGCGCGGGCACGTCCCGGTCATCTCGCCGATGGGCAACCTCCCCGTCGTCAAGGACCTCGTCGTCGACATGGGGCCGTTCTGGGACAAGATCCGCGCGATGCGACCGTGGATCGAGACGGGCTACGAGGAGTACCCCGAGGGGGAGTTCCGCTACTCGCAGGAGCAGATGAACCCGATCCACAAGGAGGCGCTCTGCATCATGTGCGGCTGCTGCGTCTCCGAGTGCAACTCGATGGAGGCCGACCCCGAGTTTCTCGGTCCGGCCGCGCTCGCGAAGGGGTTCCGCTTCGTCGGCGACCCGCGCGACCGGCAGAAGATCGAGCGTCTCGAGCTCTACAACTCCGAACACGGGATCTGGGACTGCACGCGCTGCTACTTCTGCAACGAGCGCTGTCCCAAGGGCGTCGACCCCCGCGACGCGATCGCCAAGCTCGGCGCGGAGTCGATCAAGGAGGGCATCGACCGCGACATGGGGGCGAAGCACGCCAAATGGTTCGTCCGCTCGGCCATGACGACCGGGTGGCTCCGAGAGACCGAGCTCGTCCCGAAGACACAAGGGGTCGTCTCGGCGATCAAGCAGACGAAGTTCGCGCTCTCGCTCGCGCGACACGGCAAGGTGCCGCTTCCCGTCCCGCCGCACGTCGCCGAGAACGTCCACGAGGCGCGCATGCTCCGCGAGCTGGTCGAGACGCAGGGTCGGCTCGGCTCGCTCGGCCACGTCCAGGGCGAGCGGGCGCTCGCGCGGATCGAGAGGACGGATGCGGGCGGCGCCCGCCGCGACGTGCCGGAGATCACTCCCGGGGAAGAGCCCGTCCGGCGCGACATCGGAGAGCAGCCGTAACCGGGAATGCTGCGCCTTCTCCGTGGGGGAACCTTGTTCACCGCGTCGCTCGTAGGAGGAATTGAGTGAGAGTCGCCTATTACAAGGGCTGTCTCGCGTCGCTCTCCGCGAAGGAGCTCGACACCTCGACCCAGGCGCTCGCCCCGATGCTCGGAATCGAGCTGGAGGAGCTCGAACGCGTCACCTGCTGCGGCGCCGGCGACATCCACGAGGCCGAGCCCGACTACTACCTGCACCTGAACGCGCGGATCCTCGCGTACGCCGAGGCGACAGGGACAGACACGCTCATGACGATCTGCAACGTCTGCACCCTGAACCTTCGGCAGGCGAACCACATGCTGCGGAACGACGAGGTGCTTCGGGCTCGGGTCAGCGACAACCTGCGTGCCGTCGGCGCCCCGTCGTACTCGGGCGGCGTCGACGTGAAGCACTTCCTGTGGCTGATCGCCGAGGGCGAGCGCTACGAGCGGCTCCGAGCGGTGGCGCACAAGGGGCTCAAGGGTCTTCGAGTCGCGCCGTTCTACGGCTGTCAGATCCTCCGCCCGTCCAAGCTCCTGGGCTTCGAAGATCCCGACCGCCCGTGGTCGCTCGAGGCGATCATCGAGGCGTGCGGCGGCGAGCCGGTCGACTACCCGGCCAAGATCAAGTGCTGCGGGTTCCCGATCATCCAGGCGCGGGAGGAGACAGCGCTCGGCGAGCTCCTCCAGCCGATCGAGCAGTCGCTGGAAGCGGGCGCCGACGCGATGGTGACGCCGTGCCCGCTCTGCCACCTCTCGCTCGACGCGTGGCAGCAGAAGCTCGAGGCGTCGACGGGCAAGCGCTACCAGATGCCGATCCTCCACCTCGCCCAGCTCATCGGGGTGGCCGCCGGGCTCGAGGAGTCCGAGCTCAAGTTCAGGCGCCACGTCGTCTCGGTGGAGCCAATGCTCGCGAAGGTGGAAGGACCCTCGTAGCGGAAAAAATTCCGGCCCGGCTCGACGTCGCGAGGCCGGGCCGGGTTTGCCCCTCCGTAGAAGAAGACGCGCGCGCGGAGCCCGCCCTTGCGACGTTCACGCCGAAGAATCGTGCTCGGAGCGACTGTTTCGGCGGCGACCGCCGCCGGGTGGTCGCTCTTCGAGGCGCAATGGGTCGAGCGGCGAGAGGTGGAGCTTCCGGTGGCCGGGCTTCCCGCCGAGCTCGACGGGTTCCGACTCCTCCATGTCTCCGACCTCCATCTCGGGACCCTCTCGCTCGGCGGCGTTGCCCTCGATCGCGCCGTCGCATGGGTCGGGAAGGTGCGCCCGGATCTCGTCGCGATCACGGGCGACCTCGTGACGCGTCGCGGCGGGAAGGACAAGCTCCGCGCGGCGGTCGCAGCCCTGGCCCCGCAGCACGGCGTCGTCGCCGTGCTCGGAAACCACGACGTCGACGACGCCCGCGACCCGTTCGCGCGACCGGCTGACGCAGCCGATCTGGAATCCGCCGGAGCGCTGCTTTTGCGCGACGACGCGTTCGCCTTCGACCACGACGGCGCCCGCGTCCAGGTGGTCGGGGTCGATCCGGCTTCCTATCGCGCCGGAACTGCCCGTCCCGCGGAGCGCGTCGATGCCGACGCGCGGCTTCGGATCCTCCTCTCCCACTTCCCGGAGGTCGTCCGTCGGCTCCCGACCGGCGTCTTCCATCTCGTCCTCGCTGGCCACTACCACGGCGGACAGATCTGCCTCCCGTCTCCGTGGGGGAAGGTCCGCCTCAAGGACCTGCGGGGGACCTTCGTGGAGGGCGTCTACGACGTCCGCGGCGCGAAGCTCCACGTCTCCCGCGGCCTAGGCACGAGCTTCGTCCCTTTCCGCCTCCTCGCGCGGCCCGAGGCGACGCTCCTGACACTCCGCCGGCGAAACTAGATTTCGACTGCGTGCCGTATCGACTCCACCCCGTGAACGCCATCTCGATCCGCCACGCCCCACCGCCGTGCGTCGAGTGCGTCTTCTGGCAGAGCCGCGACGGCCGGACGGTCGACAAGGCGAAGTGGGCGGAACGGGTCGAGGACGAGTGGGGGGCGTGGGGGACGCTCTACTTCGCCGAGGACGACCGTCTGCTCGGGTTCATCCAGGCCGCTCCCGCCGAACATTTCCCGCGCGGGCACGACCTCCCCGCGGGGCCGCCTTCGGCGGACGCCGTCCTCGTCGCGTGCGCCTACCTCGTCGACCTGACCGCGCCTTGGGTGATGCAGAGCCTCTTCCTGTCCGTGATCGGGGAAGCGCGCGATCGGGGCGTCAAGGCGATCGAGACGTTCGCCTACCGATATCCCGAGGGCGAGAGTGCCTACGAGCGGTTCTTCGTCCACCGGACGATCTTCCCGAGCGACTTCCTCGCTGATTTCGGCTTCTACCCGGTCCGCTGGGAGGGACGCGTCGCGCTCGCTCGCCTCGAGCTCGGCGGCCTCCAGGCGGTCGAGGCCGGGAGGCGGGCGCGCGTCCTCGCGAAGGTGAGGGAGGCGTTCGCGCCGGCGCCGGTGCCCGAGCGGCCCGTCTGAGCCCGCTTCGCGAGCCGACGGTCGGTCGCTGTTTGACGTTCTAGACCGCGAGCAGCTGCCGGGCGAGGAGGAGCTCAGCGATCTGCACCGCGTTCAGCGCGGCGCCCTTCCGCAAGTTGTCGTTCACGATCCAGAGCGAGAGCCCGCCCTCGTCGGCCGCGGCGTCTCGGCGTATTCGCCCGACCAGCACCTCGTCGGCTCCCGCCGCGTCGCGCGGCGTCGGGAACTCGGCCAGGTGGACGTGCGGCGCGGTCGCGAGGACCTTCGCGGCGTCCTCGGGTGCAAGTCTTTCCTCGGTCTCGACCCAGACGGCCTGCGCGTGCCCGATGAGCACCGGGACGCGGACGCACGTGGCGTGCAGCGGGAGCTCCGGGAGCCCGAGGATCTTACGCGTCTCCGCACGGAGCTTCCACTCCTCGGCGAACTCCTCGCCGTCGAACTCCCAGTCCATCACGAGGTCGCCCTCGAGCGGCTCCGTCCGGCGCAGCCGCTCGATCCCCGCGTCGCCGGCGCCCGACATCGACTGGTAGGTCGCGAGCCGCACCCGGCGAAGGCCGGCCGCATCGGCGAGCGGCTTGAGGACGCAGGAGAGCTGGATAGCCGAGCAGTTCGGGTTCGCGACGATGCGATCGCCGTTCAGCGCCTCGTCGTTCACGCCCGCGACGACGAGCGGGACGCCTTCGGCGAGCCGGTAGGCATCCGATTTGTCGATCGCGACCGCGCCGCTCCCGATCGCGGGCGGGACGAGCTCCCGGCTCGCGTCCGTTCCCACCGAGAAGAAGCAGAGGTCGAGATCGCCCGCCGCGAGCGCGTCGGGTCTCGCCTCTTCGACTGGGAGCTCCCTCTCGCCGAAGCGAATGCGGCGCCCCGCAGAGCGCGAGGTCGCGAACACGCGGACATCCCGGAATCCGCGCTCGAAGAGGAGCGCGAGCGCGACCGTCCCGACTGTGCCGGTGGCGCCGACGACGCCGACCCGGACCTCCCTCTCACGCATGGGTTCTCGCTGCGCTCGGATCGGAGAGCTGGAAGGCGTCGTGCAGCTCCCGGACCGCCCGCTCGACGTCGGCGCGCGGCACGAAGAAGGCGATCCGGATCGCGGATGTCGAGACGTAGCTCGGCTCGATCCCGAGGT
>JALZFU010000019.1 GCA_030861385.1 Actinomycetota bacterium | reverse complement strand
GCGTCGTAGCAGGCGACGAGGATCTCGCCGCACGTGGTCGAGGAGCCGCCGCCAAGCGCGATCCGGACGCCGATCTGGGCCGCGCCGATCGGGACCGCGAGCGGCGTCGACGCGTTGTCCCAGACGGCGAGCCCGTTCGAGGTGCCCGTCTTCGTGAGTGGCGCCGACGCGATCACTGCGCCCGTCGCCTCGTTCACGAAGTATGCGCGCGCCACCCTCGGGTCGATGTCGGGCGCGGCGACGGGGAGCGCACCCGCCGAACGGCTGAGTGCCTGGATCTCGACGCGCGCGTGCGCGTTGATCGCGGGAACGTTCGCGAGCTGGAAGTACCAGGGCAGGTTCGCCTCGGTGATCTTGACGTCCACCATCCGCGCCGAGCACGGCGGGCCGCCGTCGCTGTAGTCGGTGCCGCCCTCGTTCCAGTACGCGCTCGAGTTCACGAGCACGTGGACGCTCGCCTGGTCGGTCGGCGGAATCTGGAGGTTGTAGGGCGCCGCTGCGCCCGGGTCGCCGGAGTATGTGCGCGCATACGTGACGATTGGGTCGTCCGCGCACGGGAATGTGAAGGAGCCCGCGCCCGCGAGCGCGCCCGCGTCGGCCTGCATCTGGAGGTGCCGCTTGTGCACGAACCAGTTGCCGACGTCGACGACGAGGATCACGAAGAGGATGAGCACGGGCAGCCAGAGTGCGACGAGCACGAGGACGCCTCCGTCCTCGCTACCTGCGCGGGGGGCGACCGCCTGGGAAATCACGAGCACCCCGCTCCGTAGTTGGTCGGCGGCGCCTCGAGGCGCATCGTCGACGACCCCGTGAGCGTCGTCTGCGCGATGCCGACGCGCTCGCCGAGGAAGGGCAGCCAGTTGTACGTGGCGCTCGCGGTCACGTGGACCGGGTCGCCAACGTTGCTCGTCCCGTCCGGGAAGCTGATGCAGACCTCGAGCGGGCTCGCCATGGAGGCAGTGCCTCCCGTCTGGAGCTCCGGCGTGTCTGCCTGCTGCTGGATGTACTGCTGGAGTGATCCGGAGCCGGGGTTCTTGTCCACCACGGCCCAGCGAGCGCCCTCGTTCGCGAGGTGCGTCGCGTCGATCCAGTAGTTGAACGCCTTCCCGAAGTCGAGGACCGCGAAGAGGAGGAGCAGGAGGAGGGGAAGGACGAGCGCGAACTCGACGAGAGCGACCCCTGCCTCTCCATCGTGCGGTGAGCGTCTCTGCCGAACGAGCGAAAGCACGCCACTCCTAGAGGCTTCCGATGACCGCGTTCAGGGCGTTGTTGACGCCGACGCCGATCGCCTGGACGCTCGCGACGCAGACGATCGCGACAAGGCCGAGGATGAGCATGTACTCGACGAGCGCCTGACCGTCCTCGCGGTTGGTCTGAAAGTTGAGAAATGAGCTGAACGGGGTGTTCGTAATCACGGTGCCTCTTTTCGCGGGGAAATCCCCAGCGCCGTCTCGCCGCAGTGAGGCGGCGCTGGGGAACCCGATTTGCGCCTGTTGGGGCTAGAGCGCGTCGGCGACGCCCTGGAGCGTCGTGGTCACGTTGCCCCCGATCGCCTCGAGCGCGCCGATGGCAACCACCGAGACGAGGGCGAGAATCAGCGCGTACTCGACGAGCGCCTGACCCTCCTCGCGGTTGCGGAGTGCGTAGAAGAACTGGAACATTCCGAAGTCACCTCCTTCCCACCGTCGTAGCGATGAGTCGCCGTGGGACGGCGTAGTCGGCCCTGCGAGCTCGTCGAGCCCTGGGAAGGGGTTCGAATAGGCGTGCTCTCGCTGATTCGTCACGTCGCTTCCAATAGCAGGCCGCATTTGCCGCACGGATTTCGACGGTACTGCGGCTCCGACTCGCACGAACGACCGGAACGGGTAGTTCGACCCATACCCTCGGTCGGTGCGCCGGGGGGCGCGCGCGGGAGACGCGTTCAGGCTCCCGGTGAGTGCATCGGGGTCAGCAGCAGCCCGAGGTCGGCGACCAAGATGCTCCCGCCGACGGTGGAGGACGTCGCACCCGGACGTTCTCGGAAGAGAGGCCGCCGAATCCGAGCGGGTCGCGGCGCGGTCCCGCCTCGATCGGAGGCCGCCCTAGCGAGGAAGCCCGTGCGGGTTGAGCCGATGACGAAGCTCGGGCGGCAGTCTTGCCGTCGCCATGTTTCGCGCCTCGCGCGAGAGGAGCTCTCGGTGCTCTTCGACGAACGCGGCGACGGCGTCGGGCGCCGCGTGGGAGAGCTCCCGCAGCACCCATCCGACCGACGTCTGGCTAAACCGTTCCCGATCACGAGCGTTCCCGGCGCAGACCGTGAGGACGAGCGGTACGAGCCCCGGCATCGCCGTCTCACCGCGACGTGCAACCCGGACGAACGCCACCGCTGCGGCTCGGCGCTGCCACAGCGTCGCTCCGTTGCGCCAGCTCGCGATCGCGTCGGCAGTCGCGCGAGCATCGGGTTTCTCGAGCATCCGGCCGAGCACCTTGACGCAGTACCAGTCGCACGTGCTCCAGTCGCTGATGTCGCGACGCTCGAACGGCTGGGCGAGCGTCGGCACGTCGGCCGGCCCGAGGCGATCGAGCAGGAGCTCGGCGAGGACGAGGATCCCGGCGAGCTTGTCCTCTGCGTGCGGCTCCGCGAAGAGCATGAGCGCGAACTCGAGTTGCTCCTCGCGCGGTCTCTGATCGAGGCCGCGATCGTGCCGGAGCTCGTGGACGACCTGACGGACGCCGGCCATCGGGACGCCCCGAAACAGGATCGCGCCGCGTAAGTACCTCTCCCACCACGCCCGCGTTGCGGCGTCCGCCCGCGCCGCGAGCCGCCCGGTGAGCTCGTCGACGAGGAGCGTCAATTCGCCGCTCCCGCGAGCGTTCGTCGGCGCCGAGGTTGACACGATCGCGAGCGACATTAGCGCCCGAGACGAAGGGCGACAGCACTCCCAGCACCCCTCGTCGTTGGGCACCCGCTTGCCGCACGTGCGCCTCGCTCGACCCGTCGGACGACCTGAAGGGGTAGTCGGAGCCATACGTTCGTGCGGCGCGAGCGGACGGCGTCGGACGCGATAGTCGCTACATCGGCACGCGCGGAATCGCGGGCCGGTCCGGGAGAGCGGAGACGGATGAAATGACGCGGCAGACGAGGCCCACGCGAGACCGAGCGGCATCCCGTGCTCCCAAGAAGGGGCGCGGGCGCCTCACGGTCACGGCCGCTCTCGTCTCCCTGCTCTCCGTTGGCGTCGTGCTCGTCCGCTTCGTGAGCTGGGCGGGCGAGCGCGACGTCCGCTCCGGGAGCCCGGCCCCTTTGCCGCGCCGGGAACGGATCGCCGAGAGTGAGCGCGCACCTCACCGCGGAAGCGCCGCTGAGGAAGACGAGGGCGGGAAGCGCGACGAGAAGCTCCCGCTCACGAGACGGCTTCGGCGGAGGCGGTTCGCCAGCGCGTTCGTCTTCGCGACGCTCTTCTTTGCCGGCGCCGCGCTCGCGGCCGTTGGCGGGAATGCCGTCGGCACCTACGTCGACGAGGTTCCAGCGTGCGGAGGCGCACCGATTCCGCCGCCCGACGAGGGAACCGACGGAGCGAACCCCTGCCCCGAGAACGGCGAGGTGCCGAGCACCGACGAGACGGTGCCGGCTCCGGCGCCGGTGGAACCGCAGCCGCCCGCCGCCCCGCAACCGCCCGAGGAAGCTCCCGCCGCGCCCCCGCCCCCCGC
>JALZFU010000473.1 GCA_030861385.1 Actinomycetota bacterium | reverse complement strand
GACGGGCCGTTCAGCTTCTGGAAGCTCTACCTGGCCTCGCTCGTCGGCCTGATCGTGACCTTCCTGCTCGTCGCGATCACCGAGTTCTACACCGGCACGCGCTGGGGGCCGGTGAAGGGGATCTCGCGCGCCTCGCTCACGGGCCACGCGACCAACATCATCGAGGGGCTCGCGATCGGGATGCAGGCGACCGCGCTCCCGGTGGTCGTGATCGCCGCCGCGATCGTCGGCGCGAACTCGCTGGCCGGGCTGTACGGGGTGGGCGTCGCCGTCATGGCCCAGCTCGCGATGACCGGCCTCATCGTCGCCCTCGACGCGTACGGGCCGGTGACCGACAACGCGGGTGGGATCGCCGAGATGGCCGACCTCCCGGACGAGGTGCGCGGCGTCACCGACCCGCTCGACGCGGTCGGCAACACGACGAAGGCGGTAACGAAGGGGTATGCGATCGGGTCGGCCGGGCTCGCGGCGCTGATCCTCTTCGACGGCTTCACGTCCGAGTACGGCGAGCAGGCGGACAACGCGATCAGCTTCAGCTTGAGCGACGCGTGGGTGATCGCGGGCCTCTTCGTCGGCGGGCTCATGCCGTTCCTCTTCTCGTCGCTCGCCATGCAGGCGGTGGGCCGGGTCGGCGGTCAGGTCGTGAACGAGGTACGACGACAGTTCCGCGAGATCCCCGGGATCATGCAAGGGACGGCGCGCCCCGAGTACGGAACGACGGTCGGCATCGTGACCGGCGAGGCGATCAAGCGGATGATCGTTCCGAGCCTGATCCCGGTGCTCTTCCCGATCGTAGTCGGGATCATCGAGCCGAAGATGCTCGGCGGCCTCCTGATCGGGACGATCGTGACCGGGATCTTCCTCGCGATTGCGATGACCTCGGGCGGGGGCGCCTGGGACAACGCGAAGAAGCTGATCGAGGACGGCGAGTACGGCGGCAAGGGCTCCGAGGCGCACGCGGCCGCCGTCACCGGCGACACGGTCGGCGATCCGTACAAGGACACCGCCGGGCCGGCGATCAACCCGATGATCAAGATCGCGAACGTGGTCGCGATCCTCGTCATCCCCCTCCTCGTCGCCATCCACGGCTAGGACGAGCGGCGCTCGGCCAAGCCGTCCCGGGGCTACGCGCGCCAGTAGCTCCGCGTGAGGAGGACGGCGATCGGGAGGAGCTCGAGCCGGCCCATCCACATGAGCACGATCATGATCCCCTTCGAGAGCGGGCTGAACGGGTCGAAGGATCCCATCGGTCCTGCGAACCCGAACCCCGGCCCGACGTTTCCGATCGTCGTCGCCGAGGCGGCGATCGCGTCGAAGGCGCCGACGTCGAGGTTCGCCCGCCCGGAGTCGATCGCGATCCCGAGCGCGCCGAGTGCGAAGACGATCACGTAGAGCGCGACGAAGGCGACGACGGCCCGGAGGGTCCGCTCGTCGACGACGGCGCCGTTGAAGCGGATCGGGAGCACCAGCTGCGGGTGGACGGTCTGGTCGAGCTCCCGGCGGAGGATGCGGCCGAGGAGCAGGAACCGGATCGGCTTGATCGCGCCGCCCGTCGACCCCGCCGAGCCGCCGACGAACATGAGCCCGACGAGGATCATTGCGGCGAGGCTCGTCCATTCGACCGTGAAATCGACGCTCGCGTAGCCGGTCGTCGTCATCATCGAGGCCGTCTGGAACGCCGCGTGGCGGATGGCGGCCTCTCCCGAGAGGATGCCCTCCTGCACGAGGTCCGAGAAGAGGAGGATCGTTCCGAGCGCGAGGAACGCGACGTAGAGTCGAAGCTCCTCGTCGCGGAGCGCGGGACGAAGCTGGCGCCGGAAGAGGGCGCGGTACGTGAGCGCGAAGTTCGCCCCCGCAACCGCCATGAAGAACGTGATCGTCCACTGAGACGCGGCGCCGAACTCCTCGATCGAGCGGGCACGCGTCGAGAACCCGCCCGTCGCCAGGGTCGAGAACATGTGCGCGACCGCCTCGTAGAAGCTCATACGGTCGTCGAGCCCGGTCCAGGCGACGAGCGAGAGTGCCGCGACCATGAGCGCGGAGATCGCCACGTACGTGACCCACAGGCGGCGGGCGGTCTCGCGAATCGACGTCGCGAGCGGGTCGAGCTCGGGCCCCGGCGCCTCGGTCTCGAGGAGCTGGCGACCGCCCACGCGAAGGCGCGGGAGGACGGCGAGCGCGAGGACGACGATCCCCATCCCGCCGAGCCACTGCGAGAACTGCCGCCACATCGCGATCGAGTGGTCCATGGCCGGGATGTCGGTCAGGACGCTCGCGCCCGTCGTCGTCATCCCTGACATGGCCTCGAAGTACGCGTCCAGCGGGTTTCGAAGCTGGAGGCTCCCGTCGGCGTCGGGGACGCCGTCGAGGACGTAGGGGAGCGAGGTGAAGAAGGCGCCGAAGAGCCAGGCGAGCGAGACGACGAGGAACCCTTCGCGAAGCCCGATGCGCTCCTTCCCCTCGGTCACGAGCTCGAGCGCGAGTCCCGTGCCGGCCGCGATCACCGCGGCGCCGACGAACGGCCACGGCGACTCGCCGTACCCGAGTGCGATCGCGATCGGAAAGAGGAACGCGGCGCTGAAGTACTTCATGAGCGCGCCGACGAGGTTCAGCGCGCCCCCGACGTCGACACCGAGAACTTCCCGTCGTATGCCGCGCCGGAGCCCGGCGACGCTGACCGCCATCGTCAGAGGCGCTGCTCGACGATCGGAACGCGCGAGGACTCGGTGAAGATGATCGCGCGGTCGCCCGCGTGCAGGACGTCGTCGCCGTGGGGGAAGATCGCTCGCCCGTCGCGGATGATCGCCCCGATCAGCGAGCCCGTCATGGGCAGCTGCTTGAACGGGATCCCGCAGAGCGAGCTCTCCTTCCGAACGGTGATGTCGAGGACCTCGAACCGATCGCCCTCGAGCATCGCCACCTGCTGGATCCGGGGGTCGTGCGCGAAGCGGATGATCTCCTCCGCCGCGACCGTCCGCGGGTTCACCGCGGCGTCGACGCCGGCCCGCTCGAAGACGTGCTGCGCGTGCACGTCGTGGACGATGGCGACCGTGAGGGAGACGCCGTGCAGCTTCGCGAGGGTGGCCGCGAAGAGGTTGTCGGCGTCCTTCGGCATGGCGAAGACCGCGGCCCGCGCGTTGCCGACCTTCTCGCGCTCGACGAAATCCTCGTCGAAGCCGGTCGCGTGGAAGACGCGCGCTTTCGGGAGCTCCTCGGCGACCTCCCGCGCCCTCGCCGCCGACGCCTCGAGGAGGCGGACGCGGATCCCCTCCGCGATCAGGAGACGTGCGATCGCGACGCCGGTCTGGCCGGCGCCGACGACGACTACGTTGTCGACCCGACGGTCGCCGTGCGACATGATCTTCCCCCATTCCCGCGCGGCCGCGGGCGAGCCGATCACGATGATCCGGTCGCCCGGGAGGATCGACTCGTCGCCGCGCGGCAGGATCATCTTCCCGCCGCGGATGATGCTCGCGACCTTCGAGTCGGCGGGAATCGTCGCCTCGCGCAGCGGCAGCCCGACGACGCCGTTGTCGAGCGACGCCGCCTCCACGTCGAACTCGACGATCTGCACCTGCC
>JALZFU010000472.1 GCA_030861385.1 Actinomycetota bacterium | reverse complement strand
ACCGCGCGCCAGGCGGTCAACCCCGCGAGCGGAAGGGCGGCCGCCTCGAGCCACGAATACCCGGCCGGCTTCGCTCGCAGCTGCGACGCGGAGACGACGATTCGCTCGGCATACGTCCCTGGGTCGGGGTCGCCGAGGATGCGGAAGCGCTCGCCGGGCACCTCCTCGCTCTCGCCCCAGTCGAGCGACGGGTTGATGACGACCTCGTCGCCGACGGCGACGCCTTCGACGTCCGATCCGAGCGCCGACACGACGCCGGCCCCGTCCGAGCCGAGCACGACGGGGAGCGACGTCTTCGCACCGATCCTGATCCAGTAGTCGCGCCGGTTGAGCGCCGCGGCCACGAGATCGACCCGCACCTGCCCCGGCCCCGGCTCGGGGTCGGGAAGCGTCGCTTCGACGAGGCCCTCGGGCGGGCCGAACGCTCGCAGCTCGACGGCGATCACGTGGCGAGCTCCGGGAAGCCGGGCTCGAGGAGCTCGAAGAGGCGCCGGTAGCGGGCGTATCCTGCCTCGCACGCCGCTCTCGCCTCGCCGTCGGGCTCCTGGATGTCGGGCGCGAGCCGGCTCATCCGTTCGGAAGCCGTGACGACGCTTCCGTGCAGGCCGGCTCCCGCGGCCGCCAGCATGGCCGCTCCCCGGGACGTCGTCTCGACGTCTTCCGACCACCCGACCGGCTTCCCGGTGACGTCCGCCCGCAGCTGTCGGATCAGCCGCGAGCGCGCCCCGCCGCCAACACAGACGATCCGCTCGCAAGGAAGGCCGGCCGCCTCGATCGCCTCGACGACATCCCGGAGCGCGTACGCCGAACCCTCGAGCAGGGCCCGGCAGAGGTGCGCCCGGCCGTGGGCAGGGGTGAGCCCGTACCAGGAGCCCCGCGCGTCCGCGTCCCAGCGCGGCGCCATCGCCCCGCCCATCCAGGGAAGAAAGACGAGGCCGTCGCTTCCGGCGGGCGCCGAGGCGGCCAATCGGTTGAGTTCGTCGTAGCGGGCCGCTCGCGCGAGCTCGTCGCGAAACCAGCGGTAGGTGGCACCGGAGGCCCAGCCTGGATTCTCGAGCAGCCAGCGCCCGGGCACCGCGTGCGGGTGGCACTCCGCGACGTGCGACGACTCGCGGAGGGCGCGGTCGGCGACCGCGCAGACCGGCTCGGCCGTCCCGAGCACGTCGCACACGAAACCCGGCTCCGCGAGACCGGCCCCGAGGGTGGCGCCCATCTCGTCTCCGCAACCGCAGACGACCACCGTGTCGGCGTCGAGTCCGCACGCGGCCGCAAACTCCGGTCGGACGGTCCCGACGGGCTCGTCGGCCGGTACCACCGGCGGGAGCCGCGCGGCGTCGATCTCGAAAGCCTCGAGCAGGCGTGCGTCCCAGGTGGCGGTCTCGGGGGCGAGGGCCATCGTCGAGGAAGCATTCGACGGATCGACCGCGTCCGCTCCGCACGCGAGCCGGACGAGATAGGCGCCGGGAACGAGGTAGCGGCCCGTCCGGGCGTCCTCGTCCGGGTGGTTGCGAGCGAACCACGCAATCTTCGCGGCGACGTGCGAGCCGTCCAGGTTGCAGCCCGAGCGCTCGTACCACTCCTCGGCCGAGATCCTCTGCGAGACGTCGCGACAAAGGGTGTTAGCGCGCCGGTCGAGCCAGATGATGGCCGAGCGAAGCGCGTTGCCGCTCTCGTCCACGCACACGAGGCCGTCGAGCTGCGAGGCGAACGAGACCGCCCGTACGCGGGCGAGGTCGACCGCCGCCGCAAGCTCGCGGAAGCCGACCGCGAGCGCTTCCTCCCAAACGGCCGGGTCCTGCTCGGCCCAGCCGGGGCGCGGGTAGCGGACGTCGTAGGCCCTCGTGACGGTTGCGAGGCGATCTCCGTCCGCGGTGAAGATCGAGAGGCACGCTCCCTGCGAGCCGACGTCGACGCCGCAGACGGCGTCTCCGCTTGCGCTCATACCTCGACCGCGGCGAGCTCCTCGAGCGCCCGCGCCGCCGGCCAGCGGTCGACGATCACCCGCCTGAGTGCCCGCGTGATCGCCTCCGGGCGCTCGTGCATGAAGATGTTCCGCCCGACGCTGCAGCCCGCGGCGCCGGCCCGCATCGCCGCCTCCTGGCGGGTGAGAAGCTCCTCGTCCGAGATCCGTGACCC
>JALZFU010000471.1 GCA_030861385.1 Actinomycetota bacterium | reverse complement strand
GACTGACATGATTCGCGCGCTCTCGCACGAGGACTACCCCGCCCTCGCCGACCTCGTCGGCGCCGTCGAGGTGGAGGCGCCGACGCCGACGCCGGGCGGCCTCGCCCACTGGATCGAGACGATGCCGCGCCGCGGGCGCTTCCGCGGCTGGGTGGCCGAGGAACACGGGCGGGTCGTCGCCGCCGCGTGGGGCTACCTGGAATGGTCGGTGAGCGCCGAAGGCGCCGCGTCGCTCTGGACGGGCGTCCGACCGGAGGCTCGTCGGCGCGGGATCGGAAGCGCGCTCTTCGCCGCCGCTGAGGAGCACCTCCTCACGAGCGGCGCGCGCAAGCTCTCCGCGTTCGCCCTCGAGCACTCGGACGGCGAGCGTTTCCTTCGTGCGCGGGGCTTTCGGCGGACGCGGACCTCGCTCGTTCAGCGCCTCGACCCGTCCACCGCGGACGTCTCCGCGCTCGCGGCGCTCGAGGAGGCGAAGCGGGGGGAGGGTTTCGCCCTCGTCCCCCTTGGCGCGGTCGCGGATCGCCCGCGCGAGCTCCATGCGCTCTACGCGGCCGCCTCCGAGGCCATTCCGGCCGACGATCCGGAGGACGACATTCGCTTCGACGAGTTCGTGTCGCACCTGCTCGGCGATCCCGAGCTGACGTCGGAGGGAAGCTACGTCGTCCTCGCCGACGGGCGGCCGGCGGCGCTCGCGTTCCTCCTCGTGAACCGCGAGGCGGCCGCGGCTTTGAACGAGATGACCGGGACGCTCCCCGACTTCCGCGGCCGCGGCCTGGCGCGGCTCGCGAAGCTCGCGACGGTGAGGTGGGCACGGGCGCAGGGGATTCGCGAGCTCGTAACCGAGAACGACTATGAGAACGAAGCGATGCGGGCGCTGAACAGGAGTCTCGGCTACCGCGTCACGCACGTCCGCGCGTGGCTCAGCCGCTCCGCAGATGGGGAAGCGGGCCGCGAGGCGTCGCTGACCGCGGCGGGCGCCCCCCGGCTCGGTTACGCGCGCGGCACGAGCCAGGTCGAGCGCGCGTACGCGCATGCTCGCCCGTCGGCCGCGAAGATCGCAGACCCGGCGTAGCGCTTTCGTCCTTCCCTCCCTCTGGGCCAGCCGACCACGACGTGCGACCGGCCGGCCTCGACGGGTGCGACGATCCGGGCAGCGAGCCTCCCGAGGAGGACGCCCTCACGCGCGAACTCGTCCACCGCCCACCCGCTTGGGCAATCGAGCGCGGCCCAGGCGATCTCCTCGCCGACGTGGCTCGTCGGGAGCCAGGGCGACGCGACGATGCCGTCGTGGCCGACCGGGCCGGCGAAGATCCGGAGTCCGTCCGCGCGCTCCGGGCCGCACACGAAGCAGGTGGCGTACGCGTGCGCGAGGAAGCCCGCATAGCGTCGCGACGCTCGCTCTGCCGCGGCAAGCGAGACGGGGTCGGGGAGGTCGAGCTCGAGCTCGAGGGGCTCGGCCTCGGCGACCAGCGTCCCATCGGGGTCGCGGACGTCGAGCCGCTCGCCCGCGCGCGTGACCGAGAGCGGCGCGTCGAGCGGCGGCGGGCGGCGCAGCGTTACCTCCGCCCGGCCGCCGAGGAGGGCGGCGACGACGCCGCATGCGTAGCCGCCGTTGGCCGAGGCGGGGGGCCCGTTGAAGCGGCGCGGGATCATGATCGTCTCGGTCGCTAGGTTTTCCACAGCACGCGCTTTACGCTTCACCGGCGCCATGATGATCAACGAGCGCTCGAAGCGCGTCATCCCGTTTCGTGCTCACGACGCCAAGCGGGTGGGGGAGGGGTGCTACTACCTCGACTTCATCGTCTGGCTGAACGGCGACCGGATCGAGATGGGAGCCGGCGTCGGCTTCAACTACGGCTGCTACGTGAACGGGTACGGCGGCCTCACGATCGGCGACCAGGCGATGTTCGGCCCCTACTCGATGCTCCACACCGCGAACCACCACTACGAGGATCGCTCGCGACCCGTGACGGAGCAGGGGTGGCGCGAACAGCCGGTCAGAATCGCCTCCCGGGCGTGGATCGGCATGGGTGCCTGCATCCTCCCCGGGGTCAGCGTCGGCGAGGGCGCGATCGTCGGTGCCGGCGCGGTCGTGACACGCGACGTCGAGCCGTACGTCGTCGTCGCCGGGAACCCCGCCCGCCCGGTCAAAGAGCGACCGGCCTAGAGAGGCGTTTTCGAGCCCGCCGAATGCGCGTCCTCTTCCTGCAGCAGCAGCCCTGCGTGCGGGCGCTGAAGTACGCGGCCGGCCTCCGTGCGGTACGTCCCGACCTCGAACTAGCTTTCGCCTACCAGGGGAAGACCCTCGGCGAGTGGTATCGCTCCGGCGACGAGCTCTTCGACGCCTGGTTTCCCCTCGGGGACGACCCGCGCTCGACGCTCCCGATCGTCCTTCGCCACTACGCACCCGATCTCGTCCACAGCCACAACCTCCCCGACTCGTTGACCGTGCTCGCGAACGAGGTCGATCGCGCGCCCGTCGTCCACGATGTCCACGACCTCCAGAGCCTGCGCCGGACGCCCTACGAGAACGGCTTCCCCGAGCCGCGCGAACTGCCGACCCTGGAACGGCGCGCCATCGAGGAGAGCGCCGCGATCGTGACCGTCTCCGACGAGCTCCTGGTCGAGATCTCCGCTCTGTACCGGGCGCGCGGCCCCGCGGTCGTCTTCCCGAACTATGCGCTCGGCCGGGACCTCCCCGAGTCTCTCCCGGCGAGGGAGCACCTGGACGGCAAGCCGCTGCGTCTCGTCTACGAGGGGACGCTCTCGACGAACGGCGGTCACTACGACCTGCGCGCGATCTTCCGGGTGCTCGCGGCTGGGGGCGTCTCGCTCGAGATCTTTCCGTCCCGTGAGGCGCCGGCCTACCGCGCGCTCGCCGCCGAGACGCCCGGAGTCCGCTACCACGATCGGGTCGATCCGCCGGCGCTCCTTCGGCGACTTCCCGAGTACGATCTCGGCTGGGCGGGCTTCAACGCTTGCCTGAACAAGGCGCACCTCGACACCGCCCTTCCCAACAAGGTCTTCGACTACCTGGCAAGCGGCCTTCCGGTCGTGACGCTCGATCACCGCGCGATCCGCCGCCTCCTTCGGGAGCGCGGGGTCGGGATCGCGCTCGATTCCCCGTCGGACCTTCGCCGGGTGCTCTCGCGCTGCGACATCGAGAGCGTCCGCGACCGCGTCGCCGCCGTTCGCAACTCGCTGACGATCGAGGCGAACATCGACCCGATCCTGGCGCTCTACGACGCCGTCGCCGCCGGCGTGAGCCACCGGCCGACGTCGGTCTCGGGTCGCGCGGCCGAAGACCCCTAGGCGGGTGTCAGCGGGTCGCTACGTTCTCCCTGTGCCTCTCGCGAAACCCGTCTTCGCCGTTCTTCTCGCCGCGGCGCTCGCGGCGGGCGGTTGCGCGGGAGACGATCCTGGAGGGGCACCGCCCTCGACTCGCGAGGCGACTTTCGTCGACCGAGACGGCGACGGCGTCCTCGAGCGGGGGCCGGGCGAGCCGCTCCTCGATCGGACCGAGCTTGCGCCCGCCTCGCGGGCGGTCGCGGAGCTCGCCGTCTTCGCCCAGATCGCGGACGCGCATGTGACGGACGAGGAGTCGCCTGCCCGCGTCGAGATGCTCGACCGCCTCGGCGACCCGTTCACCTCGGCCTTCCGGCCGCAGGAGGCGCTCACGGGCCAAGTGCTCGCGGCGACCGTTCGCGCCGTGAACGGGCTCCGCCCCGACGCCGTCGTCGTGACCGGCGACCTCGTCGACAACGCGCAGGCGAACGAGCTCGAGGAGGCGACGGCCATCCTTCGCGGCGGCCGGGTCGATCCTTCGAGCGGCTCGCGGCGCTACGAGGGCGTCCAGGCGGCGGGAAACCCGGACCCCTTCTACTACCGGCCGGACGTCGACCCGCCGCGGCACCCTGGCCTCCTCGCCGCGGCGAACCGGCCGTTCGTCTCGCCTGGCCTCGACGCCCCCTGGTACCCGGTGATCGGAAACCACGACCTGCTCGTCCAGGGGAACCTCGCGCCGACGCCGCGCACGCGGGAGATCGCGATCGGGGGATCGAAGCTCGTCTCACTCGACGAGCCCGCCCTCTCGGCCGCTCGTGGGCGCCGGCTCGTGCGCGCAGCCGTCGACGAGCTCCTGACGGGCGGGTTGCCTGGCGACTCCGTCGCCGTGACCCCCGATCCCGGGCGGCGCGAGCTCGCCGCGCGCCAGGTCGTCGAGCGCCTGCGCACCGGGAGCGGGCACGGAGGATCGGGAGCGCGGATGGACGACGCCTTCGATCTCGGCCCGACGGTGCGGGCGATCGTCCTCGACACCGCGCGGCGCGACGTTGGAGCGGACGGCCTCGTCCGTCCCGCGCAAGTTCGCTGGCTCCGCCGCGAGCTCGCGCTCGCAGGCGATCGCTGGATCGTCGTCTTCTCGAGCAACCGACTCACCGCGTCGGAGGGCGGGGAGGCGGCGCTCGCGCTCCTCGACCGAAACTCGCATGTCGTCGCCGCGATCACCGGCGACACGCACCGAAACTCGATCGTCCCGAGGCGGACGTCGGCCGGCGGCTACTGGCTCGTCACGACGTCCTCGCTCGTCGACTATCCACAGCAGGCTCGGGCGTTCCGGCTCTCGCGGACGGAGGCCGGCGGAGTCGTCCTCGAGACGTGGGTCGTGGACCACGACTCGGACGCCGTCCCGCTCGCGGCGATCTCGCGCGAGCTCGCCTTCCTCGACTACCAGGGCGGACGCCCGCTCGGCCGAACGGGGACGCGAGCCGACCGAAACGCGCGCCTCTACCGGTAACCGCGCGCGAGAGAAGCGCTGCCCCCGGGGGACCCCCCGTGGTTACCCCCTCGCGGTCAGCGTACCGCGCGGAAC
>JALZFU010000467.1 GCA_030861385.1 Actinomycetota bacterium | reverse complement strand
CCTCTAGCTCGATCGCGTCCACTCGCGGCAGCCGCAGGTCGGCATGCGCGTCGTGGACGACGACGATGCGTCCAGGAATCCCACGCCGGGACGCGGCGAGCGCGGAGAGGAGCGTCTGGAGCGACGGTCGACCGAGGGTCGGGATGACGACGTCGAACGTCGCCATCGCTACGCCGTGAAGCGTGCCCGGCGAACGAGGAAGGGTCCGATCGCGAGGACGTCGACAGGAGCCGAGCCGAAGCACTCGAGCGCGTCGCGCGGATCGTCGACGATCGGACGCCCCGCCGTGTTCAGGCTCGTGTTGACGACCACGGGGAGCCCGGTCCGCCGCTCGAACGCCCGGAGCATCTGCGCGACGAGCGGCTCGTCTCGCTCGTCGACGGTCTGGATGCGTGCCGTGCCGTCGACGTGGACGACGGCGGGAATCCGCTCGCGCCAGCCGGGGTGAACGTCGTGGACGAAGAGCATGTACGGGCTCGGAAGCGGCCCGTCGAAGATCTCCGCCGCGCGGTCCGCGAGCACCATCGGCGCGACGGGTCGGAACTGCTCCCGGCCCTTGACGTCGTTCAGCCGCTCGACGTTCTCGGGGCGGCCGGGGTGCGCGAGCAGGCTGCGGTGCCCGAGGGCGCGCGGGCCGTACTCGCTCCGCCCCTCGAACCAGGCGACGATCCCGTCGGCCGCGAGCACCGCGGCGACTGCGTCGGCAAGGTCGTCGGGCCGCTCGTGCGCGACGTTCGCGATCTCGAGGCAGCGGGCGAGTTCCTCGTCCGACCACTCGCGGCCGAGCGCGGCGCCCGGCATCGGCTCCAGTTCGTCGCCGAGCTCACGCGCGACGTGGAGCGCCGCCCCGAGCGCGGTCCCGGCGTCCCCGGCGGCGGGCTGCACCCAGATTTCCTCGAACGGCCCCTCGCGGGCGAGGCGCGAGTTGGCGACGCAGTTGAGCGCCACGCCGCCCGCCATCGTCAGGTGGCGATCGCCGCCTCGCGTGTGGAGCCAGCCGGCGAGCTCGAGGAGCACCTCCTCGAGCCGCGCCTGGACGCTCGCCGCCAGGTTCGCGTGCTCGGCCGTCCAGTCCTCGTCCTTCCGGCGGCGGGGGACGAGCGCGCTCCAGTCGATCGGCGCCACGGTGAAGCCCCCGTCCCCGGTCGTCCGCACCGCCTCGCGGAGGTCCGGGAGCCAGACGGGTTCTCCGTAGGAGGCGAGCGCCATCACCTTGTACTCGTCCGAGGAGCGGCGGAAGCCGAGGTGGTCCGTGACCTCCTCGTACGTGATCCCCAGCGAGTGCGGGAGCTCCTGCGCGGCAAGCGGCTCGTGGCGACCGTCGACGTAGCGGCCCGCGAGGTACGACGTCCGCTCCCCTCGTCCGTCGAGAACCATGACGCTCGACGTCTCGTACGGCGACGCGAGGTGCGCCGACGCCGCGTGCGCCACGTGGTGGGGAACGAAGCGGACGATGGCCGGGTCGAGCCCGGGGAGCGACGCCTTCAGGAAGAGCGGCGCACGGCGCGCGTAGAGCGTCCGGAGTCCCTCCCAGTTTCCGACCGTGATATCGCCGTTCGGCTGGGGAGCGAGATCGGGAGCGTAGGAGTACGCGACGGCGTCGAGATCGGCGGGCGTGAGACCCGCGCGCTCGAGGCACCAGCGCGCGGAGGCCTCCGGGATCTCCCACGTCGAGAAGGGGACGGCAGGCTTGCCGTGCTTCCGGCGAGAGAACCGCTCCTCCTCCGCGGCCGCGACGGTGACGCCGTCGACGACGAGGGCCGCCGCCGGATCGTGGAACACGGCGTTGATCCCGAGGACACGCATTGGGACACTCTTCTCCCCCGGTCAAACCTATGCAAAACTGCTCCGTTCGCGCCCGGATCGCGAAGGCGTACATCGTAGAGTTGAAGCGTGCGCGCGGCAACCGCTCCGCCGGTTGCGTCTCTCGCCCCGAGGCGGATCGCCGTCGTGCGCGCGCTCATGCTCGGCGACCTCCTGTGCGCAGTGCCGGCGCTTCGCTCCTTCCGCGCCGCATTCCCGGAGGCAGAGATCGTCCTCGTCGGGCTCGGCTGGGCCCGCGAGCTCGTCCCTCGGTTCCGACACCTCCTCGACGGCTTCCTCGAGCTGCCGGGATTCCCCGGTCTTCAGGAGGCGGAGCCCCGCGTCGGCGAGCTCCCGGCGTTCCTCGAGCAGGCGCACCGGCTCGAGCTCGACCTCGCGCTCCAGCTCCACGGAAGCGGCCGCGTGACGAACCCGCTCGCGTTTCTCCTCGGCGCGCGACGAACGGCCGGGTTCTACCCGCCGGGCGAAGCCTGTCCCGACCCCGAGCTCTTCGTTCCGTATCCGGAGCGAGGGCACGAGATCCACCGTCTGCTTCGACTGCCCCAGCACCTCGGGCTCCCGATCGGTGACGATCGGCTCGAGTTCCCGCTCCGCGCCGAGGACGAGGCCGAGGTCGCCGCCGTCTCGCCCGGTCTCGCCCGCGGCGCCTACGCGTGCATCCACCCCGGCGCCCGGTCCGCAGCGCCGTGGGAGCCGGAGGCGTTCGCGTACGTCGCCGACGTGATCGCGGTCCACGGGCTCGACGTCGTCCTTACGGGAACGGCGGGCGAGCGGGAGACGGCGAGAGCGGTCGCGCGTGCTTCCAGCGCGCCCTTGGTCGACCTCGCCGGTCGCACCTCGCTCGGGGGGCTGGCCGCGCTCCTCGCCGGCGCTCGTCTCCTCGTCTCCAACGACACGGGCGTCTCGCACCTCGCGGCCGCGCTCGCCGTCCCGAGCGTCGTCGTCGTCACGACGTCGGATCCCGGACGCTGGGCCCCACTCGATCGCGAGCTCCACCGCGCCGTCGTTCGTCCGTCGACGCCCGCCCCCGTAGTCGCTGCGGCCGAGTCGCTCCTCGCGGCCCGCGTCGCGGCCTAGGAGGGGAAGGAGGGTGCGGCGCCTCCGCGTCCTCACGTGGCACGTCCACGGCGGCTACCTGTACTACCTCGCGCGGATCCCACACGAGATCTTCGTGCCGGTGAAGCCCGGGCGGCCGGTCGAGTACGTCGGTCTCCCCGTCGGCGGCTACCCCTGGCCCGCAAACGTCCACGAGGTGCCGGCCGAGGAGGTGCCCGGGCTCGCGCTCGACTGCGTCCTCTCTCAGACACACGGCCAGTGGCTCGAGGAGCGCGAACGTCTCCTGTCATCCGAGCAGCGACGCCTTCCCCGTATCCACCTCGAGCACGACCCGCCGCGCGCACACCCGGTCGACCAGCGGCACCCCGTGGACGATCCGGGCGCGCTCCTCGTCCATGTGACGGCGTTCAACGCGCTCATGTGGGACAGTGGTGCGACACCGACCCGCGTCGTCGAGCACGGTGTCGTCGTCCCCGACGGGATCCGCTACACCGGGGAGCTCGAGAGGGGGATCACGGTCGTGAACAACCTCGCGTCCCGGGGCCGCCGCGTCGGCGCCGACGTCTTCCGCCGCGCCCGTGAAGAGGTGCCGCTCGATCTCGCGGGGCTGGACTCGGAGGCCGATCCGGTCGGCATCGGCGAGATCGCGCACGACCGCCTGCCGACGACGCTCGCCCGCTACCGCTTCCTCTTCAACCCGATCCGCTACACGAGCCTCGGCCTCTCCGTCTGCGAGGCGATGATGCTCGGTATGCCGGTCGTCGCGCTCGCGACGACCGAGTACGCGACGGCGGTCGAGAACGGCGTCTCGGGCTACGCCGACACGCGCGTCGAGCCCCTCTTGGAGAGGATGCGAGAGCTCCTCGCCGACCCGACCGAGGCGAGGCGCCTCGGCGAGGGCGCTAAGAGGACCGCGCTCGAGCGGTTCGCGATCGGGCGGTTCGTCGAGGACTGGAACGAGGCGCTCGTCCTCGTCACCGGCTGACGCGCTCGATCGCATACTTGCGAACGCGCTTGCCCTTGTAGACGCTCATCCCCTCGAACCGCAGCCCCGCCTTCTCGAGCACGCGTTGTGACGCGACGTTTTCGGGATGCGTCACGCCGACGATCCGGTCGAGGCCGAGCGTGTCGAATCCGTACGCGACGACCGCTCGCGCCACCTCGGTCGCGTAGCCCTTACCCCAGTAGGGGCTCTTGAGGCGATAGCCCACCTCCACCTCGGGACCGCGGAAAGCGAGGTGGATGAGGCCCCCGTCGCCGATTACGGCCGCGTTCTCGCGCAGGGTCACCGCCCAGAAGCCGAAGCCGTGCCGCTCCTGGTGGTCGAGGAAGCGCCGAAGCCGCTCCTCGCTCTCGTCGAGGCTCTGCGTCGCACCGCCTGCGAAGCGCATCGCGCCCGGATCGGCGTAGAGCTCGTGGAGCGTGCCCAGGTCGGCGTGCGTGAGCGGTCGGAGGATCAGCCGCTCTGTCTCGACGGAAGCTGGCTCAGGCCGTTCCAGCCGACTCCGCCTCGCGAATCCGATCGATGATGCCGGTCGTCGAGCGGTCCTCGACGTACGGCAGCAGGTGGACGGCGCCGCCGAGCGCCTCGACGACGGGAGCTTCGGGAAGCATCTCGCGCGTGTAGTCCCCGCCCTTCACGAACACGTCCGGGCGGACGGCGCGGACGAGCTCGACGGGCGTGTCCTCGGCGAACGGGACGACGAGGTCGACGCAGGAGAGCGCCGCGAGGACGTGCGCGCGGTCGTCCAGCGTGTTCACCGGTCGTCCAGGTCCCTTCAGACGGGCGACGCTCGCGTCCGAGTTCAGGCCGACGACGAGGACGTCGCCGAGCGTCTTCGCGCGGGAGAGGTACGTGATGTGACCGCGGTGCAGGATGTCGAAGCAGCCGTTCGTGAAGACGATGCGCCGTCCGCGGTCTCGATGCGCGGCGAGGACGCCGGCCAGGCGACTCGGCTCCGCGACAACCTTCGTCTCGCCCTCGAGGAGCTCGCGTAGCTCGGCGGCGGTGCACACCGCGGTCCTCGGCTTGCGAACGACGATTC
>JALZFU010000438.1 GCA_030861385.1 Actinomycetota bacterium | reverse complement strand
TCGTCGTGGGGCATCGACCAGAGCGTGAGGAAGTCGTCCCCCGCGCTCGCGAGCCCCTCGTAGTCGCCCGTAAAGAACCCACCGGCGAAGGGCGCTTGGCGCATGTCGAAGGACGTATCGGTGAGCTTCGTCTCCGTCCAGTTCGCCGAGTCGCTGCAGTCGGTCGACGCCGGGTTACAGGTCGCGAGGAAGTAGTCGGTCAAGAGCGGGTCAACCGACGTGTTGTTTCGGAAGTCGTAGTAGGTGATGCCGATCGTCCCGTCCGCGGCCACCTCGACCGACGGCGTGAACGCCTGCTGGTTTCCCAGCGGGATATCCGTCGGCGTCTGGTTCACCTTGATCGCCTCCGACCACGTGAGACCACCGTCGGTGGACATCGAGAAGGCGACGCCGTCGACGCCCGTGAAGCGGGCGTCCTGCCAGACGACGTACATGTTGCCGGTCGTCATGTCCACGGCGCCGTCGGGGATGATGTCGCCCGTCCGCACCGGGTCGCCGGTCTCCGGATCCGTGACGCCGATCGCCCCGAGCTTGTCGATGACCGTCACATCCGACCAGGTTTCGCCCTTGTCGGTCGAGCGGAGGATGGCGACGTTCCCGCCCCGGAGCCCGTGGCGATTGCTCGCGATCAGCATGTTGAAGAGGTCGACGAGATCACCGTTCGGAAGGACGAAGATCTGGTTCCCGATCGTCTGGTTGTGCTGCCCGGGCTCGAAGATCACTGCAGACCGCTCCCAGGTCTCGCCACCGTCGGTCGATCTCGCGAAGAGAGCGGGCCCGCGGAAGGCGGCGGCGTGGAAGGCGGCCTGGACGTTCGCCTTCTCGTTCGGGAACACGAGGCGATCCCAGACCGCGTAGACGTAGTCCGGATCGGTTGGGTCGGCGGTGATCGACTGCTTGTCGTTGAAGACGGTCGGGGCGACGTCGCGGATGATCTCCTGGGGTGCTTCCCACGTGAGACCGCCGTCGTGCGACTCGCTCACCGTCAGGCTGTGGACGAAGTTCGAGTCGTTGAAGTTGAGGCTGATCAGGTAGAGGTCACCGTTGGGCCCGAACGAGTGCCACGGATCGGTCGCCCGCTCGAACTCGCCGCCCGAGCAAAGCGTCGTTCCCGGGATCGGCATCGGATCCGACCAGGTCAGTCCACCGTCGAAGCTCGCGGCGCCGACGAGGCCGCGCGAGCCGCCGTTCGACCACCGATCCTGCTGCCAGCTCGCGAACAGGTTGCTCTCGTCCTCGGGGTTGACGTCGAGCCACGGCTCGACCTCGCTGTTTAGGTAGTTGGTGCCAGACTGGGCAGCGATGTTGTCCGCCGTGCAGTCGGCGAACGGGCTCGTGCCCGAGACCTGGACGAGCGGGCCCGCCGTGAGGTCGGCCGCAGCCGCTGCCGCACTGGAACCGACGCCGCGGACGACCTCGCAGCTCGCCGCGACCGTGTCCGACGCGTCTACGAGGGCGGTGTCGAGGCCAGCTCCACACGCGACGGAGTCGGCGCCCCCGCCACGGGCGAGAACGGCGTCGTTTCCCGCGCCGCCGGCGAGCCGATCAGCACGTTTCCCCCCGACCAGTAAGTCGCCGCCCCTTCCGCCCGAGAGGCGGTCGCGACCTCCGGCGCCGTAGAGGCTGTCACGTCCGCCGAGGCCCGCGATCGTGTCCGCCGAGGCGGTGCCCCTGAGGGTATTGCTCTTGGCCGTTCCCCTCACCACGCGCGCGTCGGCGACGCTTGCGAAGAGCATGAGCGCGGCGAGGCCGAAAGCGACGAACAGCGCGAGTCGCTTCCCGCCGCCGCATGAGCGCAATGTCGATCGTCCGTCTCTCAATCTCCCCCTCCTGAGATTCGGGGTTTCACGACCTCGGCCGGCCGCAGCGGGAGCCTTCTCGAGGCCGTCGTGTGGGCAAGACTCTACGAGACGGCGTTTGTATCTGTAAAGAACGGTGCTTGCGCGAGTGCCTGCGGAAGCAAGTCACACAGATCGAGCCACTTGATTCAAGCAGCGCACGCGCTTTACCGATTCGCTTTACTTCTCGGCGACGCGGTGCTAGCCTCCCGAAATCTCGTGTCTGGGAGCCGCAGCTCAGGCATGGAGCACGGAGGGAGGCGGGAGCCGCAGCCGCCTCCCTCCTCTCTCTTGGCGTAAGGATCCGGTCGAGCGATGCCTGAGACAGCGGTCACACCGGCGCAGAGGACGACGATCGGAACGCGCATACGGAACCTCCGGGTCGCGAGGGGACTGACTCAGAGCGAGCTCGCGGGCACGCGCTTCTCGAAGCAGTACGTGAGTGAGATCGAGCGCGGGACGACGCGGCCGACGGCCCAGACGCTCGCGTGGCTCGCCGAGAGGCTGGGGGTCGACCGGCATTTCCTCGAGAGCGGCCTCACGTCGAAGGAGTACGACCGGGCCGAGGCGATCGTCGCGCGCGGCGAGGCAGCGGTGAATGCGCACGAGTATCGCGAGGCGATCGAGATCCTGGCGGCATCCGCGGAATCGCCCTCGAGAGCGCCCGAGCTCGAGCTACGAGCGCTCCGCGCGGAAGCGTGGGCCCGGATGTACCTTGGCGAGCTCGATGGCGCCCTCACGTGCCTTCGGCGCGCGCAGAAGATCGTCGAGACGCCCTCGTTCACCGACGTCGACCGTGCCGACATCCTCTTCCGCCTCGGCTGCTGCCGGTACAAGCTCTCGTCCACCGCGACGGCGCTCTCGCTCTTCGACGAGGCGCTCGGCCTCGCCGAGCGGTCCGGCCTTCCGTGCGACCGGCTCCGCTCGCAGATCTTCGGCTGGCGCTCTCGTTGCTATCGGCGGCAGCGAGATTGGGTCGCGGCCAGCGAGGATGTCGAACGCGCGCTCGAGCTTGCGCAGAGCCTCAAGGACCTCCGGGCGATGGCCGACGCCCATTTCCTCGGGTCGCTGATCGCCGAGCGGCAGGGCAGGTGGGTTCTGGCTCGCTCGTACGCCGAGCGGGCGAAGGCTCTCTACGAGCAGATCGACGATCGCGCCGACGCCGGGAAGCTGTTGACGATGCTGGGGGCGCTGAACTTCCTCCTCGGCCGTCCGGGGGACGCGGTCAAGTTCCTGAAGGAGGCAGTCGGCGCGGCTCTCGACGTCGGAAGCGAGGCGGATGCGGCGCAGGCGATCTCCTCGCTCGCCCAGGTTCATCTCCGCACCGGCGAGCTCGCGCTCGCCGAGGAGCACGCCCGGCACGCGCTCTCGCTCCTCGAAGGCCGCGTCGACTTCGTCGACGAGATCGGCAATACCGAGCTCGTCCTCGGCCGAGCGCTCCTCGAGCAAGGCCGGCTCCACGAGGCCGAGGGCGTCTTCGCGGCGGCCGAGAAGAGCTTCGACCAGCTCGGCTCGGCGAGCCACCGCGCGGCAGCATGGGCAGCACAGGCGGATCTTGCGGTCGCACGCGGCGACAGCGAGAGGGCGATCCATCTCTACCAGGCCGCGGTGAACGGCCTCCAGGACTTCCACTTCTGACGAGAGGGGGTGACCGTTGAACAGGACGTCGATTCTGCTTTTGCTCCTTGTCGTCCTTGCGCTCGCGGTCGCGCTGGTGGGCGGCTTCGGCCTTCCGGACGGCCCGTAAAACGACATCGGGGGAAGACGAGGGCCGTCTGAGCCGCGACTCGCCCTTGCGGGGGCCCGAGTCGAGAGACCGGAAGGTCTAGGGGAAAGAGTTCTCGCCCGCGGTTTTGGAGCGCCGGCGCTTCGCGGCCCGCCCGACGTCCGCGCCGTCCCCACGTCTTACGCGTCCGGCGGACGAGGATGGGAGGGATGCTGCCATAGGCCGCGCGTGCCCACGTCCCGCGCCGCGACGCCAGTCGGTCTCCCGCCGACGGCCTAACTCGTACAGAGCGTTGACGACCCGCTGCCGCCTTCGACCCGAGTCGCGCGGTCGCTAGCCCGCAGGGACGGGCGCGGTTTCGCCGTCGCCCGTTGTCGCTTCGGCGAGATCGGCTCGGAGCGTCGCGACGATCTCGGGGTCGAATTGCGTGCCCGCGCAGCGCTCGAGCTCCTCGAGCGCCTGCCTCTGCGAGATCGCGCTCTGGTAGACCCGATTCGTCGTCATCGCGTCGAACGCATCCGCCGTAAAGATGATGCGCGCGCCGAGCGGGATTTCCGTGCCAGCCAAACCGCTCGGGTAACCGGTGCCGTCCCACCGCTCGTGGTGATGGAGTACCCAGCTGGCGACAGGCTCGACGCCGAGGGAATCGAGCATGCGAAACCCGATCTGGCAGTGGCGCTCGAGCAACGCTCGCTCCTCGCGCGTCAGCGGCCCGTGCTTGCGGAGGATGTCCTCCGGGATCGCGAGCTTTCCGATGTCGTGGAGGCGACCCGCGAGCCGTGTGAGCTCGATCGTGGCGACGTCGAGGCCGAGGCGGGCCGCAAGCCGCGCGGCGAGCTCGCCGACGGCGAACGAGTGTCGCTCCATGTACGCGTCTCGCTCGTCGACCGCCTTCGCGAGGCTTGCGGCCGCGCGGAGGCGCGCGGCACGGTTCGTCTCGTCGGCGATCTGGCGTAGCTGCCCCATCTCGGCTGCGCTCGTCGCCTGCGTCGCGACACGGTTTTTCCCTTCTTCCTTCGCGCGGTAGAGCGCGCCGTCGGCGAGCCGAACGAGCTCGCTCGCCTTGCCCGCGTTGCCCGGAAACGACGCGACGCCTGCGGAGAGGTTCACCGCCGCACCGGCTTCGTAGCTGGCGCGGGCGACGCGGTCGACTACCGAGCGGGCGATCACGACCGCGTCGTCCTCGTCGTGTCCGGGCAGAAGGAGCGCGAACTCGTCGCCGCCGAGCCTGAACGCCTCCCTGTCCTGCCGAAGGCCGCCCGCCACGCCGGCGAGGACGCTGTCGCCGACGGAGTGGCCGTAGACGTCGTTGATGGCCTTGAAGTCGTCGACGTCGAGGAGGCAGACGGTGAGAGGGTGCGTTCCCATCCGTGCCGCCTCGAATTCCTCCTCGAGCCGCTCCTGGAAGTGCCGCGCGTTCCCGAGACCGGTGAGCGCGTCCGTCCGCGCGATTCGCATCGCCTCGAGGGCGTTGTGGACCGACCGTTGGTAGAGCGCGATCGCGACGAGCGGCCCGATGAGCGGCACGGCGAGAGCGGGCGAGCGCTCCCAGAGCACGACGAGCATGACCGTGACGGACGCCATGATCGCGAACGGGAGCGTCGTCCAGCGGATGTAGCGAGCGACGAGAACCGAGAACGACTCTCGTCCGTCTCGCGCGATGACGAGCGCGAGAAGGGCGACGTTCGTTGCGTAGAACCCAGACGAACCCGCGAGGACGGCCACGATCGTGCGGGCGAGCGGCCCGTCCGTTCCGAGAACTGCGACGACCCCGCCCGCGGCGAGCGCCGCGGCGACGTAGAGGCCGCTGTTGAAGAGCGTCCGGATGATCGGCGGTCGGCGGACGACCGTCTCGACGGCGACCATGGCGAGGAAGGCGACGAGAACCGCCGCGGGCCACCCGTAGAGCACCGCCGCGCCGACGATGAAGATGTTCGCGAGCGACGTAGCGCCGACGGGGACGCCCTCGATCGGAACCGGGAACGCTTCCGCGAAGACCGAGGCGGCGAGGAGCGCGAGGAGCCCGGCGGCGCCCTCCGGACTCAACGCCGAGTCGGCGAGCGACCAGGCCGCGGCGGCGAGTCCGGTCCCGCCGACGAGGGCTACGGGCGCAACGACCGGCAGGAGCCACGCGGTCTCGCGCGAGATCTCCGGCTTCGGGATCCGAACGCGGGGATGCGCGACTGCCTCCCGCCTCATCGGACGATCTCCGGGTCGAGCGGAAGGCACGGAGGTTCCGCGGCTGCCGCCCGGGCAACGACCGCTACCGCGGTCGACGGAATCCGCAATTGCCTCCCTTCCTCGCCCCGGGCCGCAACTGGGGATTACTGCTGACAACAGCCTGCTCTAAGTAAAGCAGGTCGTCCCCAGGCGCCCGCCTCCCCCGAACGAGGAATGGACGGCTGCTACGCGGAACTCAGTTCCACTTCCACCCCGACGCGCCCACGAGCGCGAGCAGGACGGGCGCGCAGGCGGCGGCGCGGACGGTGAGACGGCGAATCGTGAGCACGAGACGTTCTCCTGGCTGGAGGAATGCGACTTAACGGTCTTCGGCCGGCGTCTGCCCCTCCGAGACCCCTCGCGGGGGTATCTCGCGGCTCTTCCGCGCCCTCGCCCGGTTGCGCGCGCGGTACGGCGTGGGGACGCGCCGACGCGATCGAACCGGGGCGACTTCGAGAGCGCGAACGCGGCAATGGCAAGCGTCGAGACGGAAGGGGTTGTCGTTCAGCCCCGAATAGCGGCGCCGCGGCGCGCCACTTCCGTTGCACGCTTACCTCCCGCGCCGCAGTTCGCGCCGAGCCGGCGCCGGCGTCGGAGTTGGTAAGTACGCGAGACCTCGTCAACGGGGCGACGGGGTCGCGCGGCGTGCGTCGGCTACGGAGCTGCCGGAGCCGAGCCCGAGAAGCGGTCGGACGACGCCGGTCAGGAGGCGCGGACCGGAGTCGAACCGGTGTACGAGGCTTTGCAGGCCTCTGCCTAACCACTCGGCCACCGCGCCGCTGGCCGTTCATCGTATCGCCGCCTCGCGACGAGGGCGGCGGCCGCTGCCCGCGGTGCGCCTATTCGCCCGCGTACGCCCTCTCGAGCGCGGCGATGTCGAACTTCCTCATCGAGAGCATCGCCTCGGTCGCCCGCTTCGCCTTCTCGGGGTCCGGGTCGCTGATCATCTCGACGAGCACGGTGGGGATGACCTGCCAGGACACCCCGAACCGGTCTTTCAGCCAGCCGCAGGCGACTTCCTGACCATCCTCGGACAGCATGCTCCAGTAGTAGTCGACCTCGTCCTGGTCGTCGCAGTGGATCTGGAACGAGATCGCTTCGTTGAAGGTGAACTGCGGGCCGCCGTTCAGGGCAACGAACTTCTGGCCGTTCAGCTCGAACTCGACCGCCAAGACGCTCCCGGCCGGCCCCGGCCCTGCTTCCGTGTAGCGGCCGACCCTTCCGAGCTTCGAGTTCTTGAAGATCGACGTGTAGTAGCTCGCGGCCTCTTCGGCCTGCCCGTGGAACCAGAGGCACGTGGTGAATCCGTCTTCGGTCATTGGTCGCTCCTTGCGCATGAGCCTCTTTTCGCCTACCGACCGATGTGGCGGCGCAAACTCATCGGCGGCCGGCCCATTTCCGCGGCATCTCGCGGCCGCGAGGACGGCAGGGGTTCGTGCGTCTACCGTCGGTTACGCGGCAGGACGAACTTGTGTCCGGTGTGCGTCTCGCTGAAGCGGACGACCTTGACGTCGACGAGGCCCGAGCGCTTTCCGGCCTCGAGAACGGTAGCTTCACGGGGCTCGCGCCCGCCTTTCGGCGCAATCACCCAGATCGCACCGTCGCGCTTCATCGAGGTCTGAAGCTCGGTGAGTCGCTCGAGCGCGCCGATGCTCTCGACGCCGAAGAGAATGACGTCGGACTCGGCCCGTGGCCCATCGGCGAACTCCACCCCGCGTGTGTGGAGGAGCTCGCGAACCTTGTCATCTCGCACGTCCACGAGCGAGATCTGCTGCCCCGGCTTCACGCCGAGCTTGTCGAGGAGCGTCCTCGGCTCTCGGATCCGCTCCGCCCAGCGCTCGGCGCGCGGCCCGAGCTGAAAGGACGCCCGCTCGTCCCGCCAGCCCACGGTCAGCGAGCCGTCGCGCGTCTCGATCGATCGGATCTCGCGGAGCGGGATCTTGAGGCGGAAATCGCCGCGAAAGACGAGCTCGTCCGTCTCGAGGAGCGCCTTCCCCTCGGCGACCTGCTCGCCGTAGCGGACGGTGCAACGGTGCTCGTCGCCCATCGCGCCCCGAGCTTAGCTCTTACGTGAGGCCAAGTGCCTGCGACGGCGGCGCTAAGCGAAGGGCGGTCGGAACCGACGTCCGGATTCCCGAATCCCCGTGCCAGCGGGCGACGCTCGTCCCCGAAGCGTGCCGGCCGTGGTAGCCGCAGACGAGGTAGGCCTGACCCTCGGCGCTCCACGCCTCGTGCGCGGCGTCGCGGTCGCATCGGCGGCTCTCGAGCCGGTAGTAGCCCTCGCAACGCGGCATACGGGCGATATCGAGCGTTCGCCGGTGCCGTTCCATCCCCTTTCGGGTGGCGTCCGCCGGTAGCCTGCGCCGCCGTGACCGCGACACTCATGGACGGACGGAGGCTGGCCGAGAAGGTGCGCGCTGCCGTCGCACGTGAGGTCGCGGCTCTCGCCCGGCCGGTCGGACTCGCCACCGTCCTCGTCGGCGACGACCCCGCGTCCGAGATCTACGTGCGCCGAAAGCGCGAGGCGTGCGTCGAGGCGGGGATCGAGTCGTTCCACCACGAGCTCGCGGCGGACACGCCCGAGGAGGAGCTCGTCGCGCTCGTCGCCGAGCTGAACGCGGACGAAGCGGTCACGGGAATCCTCGTCCAGCTTCCCCTCCCCGACCAGATCGACGACGACCGGGTCATCCGGGCGATCGATCCGATCAAGGACGTGGACGGTTTTCACCCGACAAACGCGGGGTTCCTCCTCCAAGGGCGGCCCACGCTTCCGCCTGCGACGCCGTCCGGGGTCATGGAGCTCCTGCACGAGTACGAAGTCCCGCTCGCGGGTGCCGAGGCGCTCGTCATCGGCCGCTCGAACATCGTCGGTAAGCCGGTCGCGCTCCTCCTCCTCGCCGAGCACGCGACGGTGACGCTCGCGCACAGCCGGACGCGCGCCTTGACGCGGCTCGCGCGCGGGGCGGACATCGTCGTCGCTGCCGTCGGGCGGGCGGAGACCGTGACCGTCGACATGGTGAAGCCGGGCGCGACCGTCGTCGACGTCGGGATCAACCGCGTGGACGGGAAGGTCGTGGGTGACGTCGCCGAGGACGTGCGGGAGGTCGCCGGACTCGTGACGCCGGTTCCGGGCGGCGTCGGGCCGATGACGATCGCGATGCTCCTTCGCAACACAGTTCGCGCGGCCCGCTACCAGGAGCGCGCGCTCTCGTTTCCACTCGCCTGACCTGCTACAGTCGCCGCGTGTTGCAGCAAGGCGACGGCTCACGGGCCGTCGCTGGTTCGTGAAGGAGGAAGTTTTGGCTGAGGGCACCGTCAAGTGGTTCTCGAACGAGAAGGGCTACGGGTTCATCTCGCGCGAGGGAGGCGATGACGTCTTCGTCCACCACTCGAAGATCGAGATGGAGGGCTACCGTTCCCTGACCGAGGGCCAGCGCGTCGAGTTCGAGGTCGAGCAGGGGCCGAAGGGCCTCCAGGCGACCAACGTGAAGATGCTGTAGGGCCCGGAACGGATCGAGACAACCTTGACGGGCCCCGGACAGGGGCCCGTCGCATGTAACGACCGCACCTAGACTGGAGACGATGGCGATCAGACGGGACGACGTCCTCCACGTCGCGCGCCTCGCCCGGCTCGCTATCCCGGAGGATGAGGTCGAGCGCGTGCAGGCCGAGCTCGCAGCGATCCTCGAGGCCGTCGGGAAGGTCAGCGAGCTCGACCTCTCCGACGTCGAGCCGACGTCGCACCCGCTCGCGGTCGTGAACGTTTGGGCGGAAGATGAACCGCGCGCCTCGCTCGCGCGCGAGGCCGCGCTCGCGAACGCCCCCGATCCCGCGGAGGGAGCGTTCCGCGTGCCCGCACCGGGCCGGTGATCGACACTCTTCGCCTGACCGCCGAGGACGCGGCCGACCTCCTCGAGCGTGGCGAAATCGCAGCCGACGAGCTCGCCGCTGCGTACCGCGAGGCGATCGCTGCCCGAAACGGCGAGCTGAACGCGTACCTGCACGTCCTCGAGGACGGCGAGGGAGACGGCGTCCCGGTCGCCCTCAAGGACGTGATCACGACGAAGGGCGTGCCGACGACCGCAGGCTCGCGGATCCTCGAGGGCTACGTCCCCGTCTTCGACTCGACCGTCGCCGCGCGTTGCAAGGACGCAGGGCTCCCGCTCCTCGGCAAGACGAATCTCGACGAGTTCGCGATGGGGTCGTCGACGGAGAACTCGGCGTTCGGGCCGACGCGGAACCCCTGGGATCCGACGCGCGTCCCCGGCGGGTCGTCGGGCGGTTCCGCCGCCGCCGTCGCCGCAGGGATGGCTCCGTGGGCGCTCGGCTCCGACACCGGAGGATCGACGAAGCTCCCCGGCGCCTTCTGCGGCGTGGTCGGGCACCGGCCCACGTACGGGACCGTCTCGCGCCACGGCATCGTCGCGTTCGCGTCGAGCCTCGATCAGGTCGGACCGCTCACGAAGACCGTCCGCGACTGCGCGCTTCTCTACAGCGTCATCGCCGGGCGCGATCCGTGCGACTCCACCACCGTCGAGCTTCCCGCGCCTGTCGAGATCCCCGAGCGCGAAGATCTCGCCGGGGTTCGGATCGGCGTTCCACGCGAACTGAACGAGGTTGAGGGGATCGAGCCGGGCGTCGCGAGGGCGGTCGAGCGTGCGATCGACCTCGCCGAGGGGCTCGGCGCCGAGGTGGGGGAGGCCTCCCTTCCCCGCTCGGTCGAGTACGGGATGCCGTGCTACTACCTGATCGCACCCGCGGAGGCGAGCTCGAACCTCTCGCGCTACGACGGGGTTCGGTACGGCCTCCGGGCGGACGGCGACGGCGACCTGACGGCGCTCTACGAGCGGACGCGCTGGGAGGGGTTCGGCGCCGAGCCGAAGCGGCGCATCATGCTCGGGACGTACGCACTCTCGGCCGGCTACTACGAGGCCTACTACGGGCAGGCGCAGAGGGTGCGGACCGTGATCAAGCAGGAGTTCGCGGCCGAGTTCGAGCGCTACGACGTGCTCGTGAGCCCGACCGCGCCGACGGTCGCCTTCGAGCTGGGCGCGAAGGCCGAGGATCCGATCGCCATGTACCTGACCGACGTCCTCACGATTCCGCCGAACATGGCCGGGCTGCCCGGACTCTCGATCCCGTGCGGCCTCTCCGGGGGCCTCCCGGTCGGCCTGCAGCTCGTCGGCCCGCAGTTCTCCGACAACCTCCTCTTCCACGTCGGCCATGCACTCGAGCGAGCGGTCGGCTTCGACGCAGTGCCGGAGCGGCTCCGATGAGCGTGCTCGCCCGGCTTCGTGCGCGGGTCGGCGGTGAAGCGGAGCCGGCGGTGATCGAGCGGATGCTGCGGGAGCGGTTTCACTTCCTCGAGGAGCGCCAAGGCTTCGAGCTCACCCGCTCGAAGCGGCTCGGCGACGGCGCCGCTGTCGCGTACGCGAACAAGGCTGCGCGGCGCGGAGTCGTCGTCTTCGCGCGCCGGGGTCGAGGGGCGTGGGCTGGCGTCGCTCCCCTCCGCGCCGGCGGGACGCTCCGCCCGCTCGACCGCGCGGCCGTCGAGCGCGGAGACTGGCGCGAGCTCCAACGGGTCGATCTCGGGAAGGAGGCGCGGTCGCTCGACGAGGCGATCTCCCGCCTCGCCAGCTCGCTGGGAGGCGGTCGTGACTGACTGGCAGCCGATCATCGGCCTCGAGATTCACGTCCAGCTGAAGACTCGGACGAAGATGTTCTGCCGATGCGAGAACGTGTGGGGCGAGGAGCCGAACGCGCGCACGTGCCCGGTCTGCCTCGCGCATCCAGGCGCGCTTCCGGTCCCGAATCGCCAGGCGATCGAGTGGACGATCAAGCTTGGCCTCGCGCTCGGATGCGAGATCGCGCGGCGGGCGCTCTTCCACCGAAAGCATTACTGGTACCCCGACCTGCCCAAGGGGTACCAGGTCTCCCAGTACGACGTTCCGCTCGCGAGTGGCGGGCGCTTCGACGTCCCGCGAGCCGACGGGGATCGCGAGATCGGGATCGTCCGCGCCCATCTCGAGGAGGATGCGGCGAAGACGATCCACGTCGGCGGCGCCGCGGGCCGGCTGACGGGTGCGGCGCACTCGCTCGTCGACTTCAACCGTGGCGGTGCGCCCCTCGTCGAGATCGTCACCGACCCCGACATCCGCTCGCCGGAGGAGGCACGGCGGTTCCTGCAGCTCCTCCGTCAGACGGTCGTCGAGCTTGGGATCTCGGACGCCGAGATGGAGAAGGGCTCGCTTCGCTGCGACGCGAACGTATCCGTCCGGCGAGCCGACGAGACCGGCTTCCGCACGAAGACGGAGCTCAAGAACATGAACTCGTTCAAGTTCGTCGCGGACGGGATCGCCGCCGAGGTCGCGCGTCAGATCTCCGTCTACGAGAACGGCGGCGATGTCTCGCAGGAGACGCTCCATTACGACCCGGGGACGGGCCTCGTCTCACCCCTCCGGAGGAAGGAGTACGCCGACGACTACCGCTACTTCCCCGAGCCCGATCTCGTGCCCGTCGAGCCGAGCCCGGAGCTGATCGAGCGGCTTCGCGCCGAGCTGCCGGAGCCTCCGGGCGCGCGAATCCGTCGGCTCGAGGGCGAGGTCGGGTTCGCGCTCGCTTCGGAGCTCGTCGCCGCCGGGCGCGACCCACTCCTCGCCGCGGTCGCCGCGCATGGGGTGGAGCCGCGGACGGCCGCGAACTTCCTGATGAACGACCTCGTGACGGACGGAGTCGCCGCTCCCGATCCCGGCCTCATCGCGGAGACGATCCGGAGGCGCCGCACGCTACCGCCCGAGGTCTACCGGAAGGCGGCCGAGGCGGCGAGCGTCGGAAACGCGGGCGCTGTCAGGGAGCTCCTCGCGGAGACGACGATCACCGACGCGGCCGAGCTCGGGCGGGTGATCGACGCCCTTCTCGCCGAGAACGAGGGTCAGGTGGCCGCATATCGGAGCGGCAAGACGGGCCTCATCGGCTTCTTCGTCGGTCAGGTGATGAAGCGGACACAGGGGAAGGCAGATCCGCGCCTGGCGAACGAGCTTCTCCGCGAGCGCCTCGACCCGTGATCCCGGACGTCGGCACGCTTGCGGTCTTCGCCGCGGCGGCGCTCGCGCTGCTCGTCGTCCCCGGGCCCGCCGTTCTCTACATCGTGGCCCAGAGCGCTGACCGCGGCCGGGCGGCCGGCCTCGTGTCGATGCTCGGCGTCCAGGCGGGCGCCGCGGTCCACGTGGCCGCCGCGGCCGTCGGGCTCTCCTCGCTCCTCGTCTCCTCCGCGCTCGCCTTCGAGATCGTCAAGTACGTCGGCGCCGCGTACCTCGTCTTCCTCGGCATCCGCCGCCTGGTCGCGGGGGAGGAGCTCGGCGAGCGGGGCGACCCGCGCCTCCGGTCGCTCCGCCGTCTCTTCGCCCAGGGCGTCGTCGTGAACGTTCTGAACCCGAAGACGGCGCTCTTCTTCTTCGCCTTCCTGCCGCAGTTCGTCGACCCGGACGCCGGCTTCGTCCCGGGGCAGATCGCCCTCCTCGGCGCCTGCTGGATCGCGCTCGCGATCATGACCGACGGCGCCTACGCCGTCCTCGCCGGGACGGCGGCGGGGTGGCTCCGCGGGACACGCGGCTACCTCCGCGCGCAACGGTACGTGTCGGCCACGGTCTTCATC
>JALZFU010000436.1 GCA_030861385.1 Actinomycetota bacterium | reverse complement strand
CGCCTGGTCCGCGCTCGGGAGCGAGCGCGCCGTCCTCCTCCCCGCCCTCGACGACGCGCTCGCGGCGTACGCCGCGAGCGTCTCGCTCACGCGGACCTGACCCCGCGGCGTTTCAGCCAGCGGACCGTCTCGACCGCGGCGACGACGCCGAAGGCGATCGCGAACGCGAGGATGAGCCCCTTCCACGGCTCCTCCTCGAACGTCTTGCCGCCGAAGTACCCGAGCAGGCCGGCGTAGCTTGCCCAGACGGTGCCCGCGGCGACGTCGAACGCGATGAAGCGGCGCCACGGCATTGCGAGCAGTCCCGCCGTGAGGGTCACTGCGCTCCGTCCACCCGGGATGAACCGCCCGACGATGATCAGGTAGCCGCCTCGCTCGCGGAGGTTCTTCTCGGCCCACTGGAGGCGCTCGCGGCGGTCGCCGGCGAAGAAGCGGCGCCGCACCCACCCGCCCGCGAGGCGCCCGATCGCGTACGCGGTGTTGTCGCCGAGAATCGCGCCCGCGGCCGCGAACGCGATGATGAGCGGGAGGATGAGATCGCCGCTGCCAGAGAGGACTCCCGCGGTGATCACGGACGTCTCGCTCGGGACGAGCGGGACGAGCACGTCCAGGGCCGAGACGGCGAAGAGGAAGGCATACGTCCACGGCGAGCCCGACACGTACTCCGTGAGCTCCTCGAACATGGAAGGACGTTATGGGAAGAGGTCGCGCTCCGGCGGGATGACGAGGTCGCGGGCCGAGCCGTCGCCGTGCGGGGCCGAGTAGCCGCGAATCCGGGCGGCCGGCACGGAGCGCGCCTTTCCCATGACGAGCTCCGCTGCGCCCGCGAGCTCGTCCGCGATCGCGATCAGGGTAGAGGAGAGCGGGCGACCGGCGGCGTCTCGCGTCCCACGGAGGTCGAGGAGCGGCGCGAGTCCTGCGACCCCGATCGCGACGTCGGTCGTCCCCTGCCGCCACGCGCGGCCGAACGAGTCGCTGACGACGACCGCCGGCTCGGTTCGAAAGCGCGCCTGGAGCGCCCCGCGAAGCGACCGCGCCGACGCGTCAGGATCCCGCGGGAGGAGAACGACCGTCTTGTCGCCGGGTGCGTTCGACCGGTCGACGCCCGCGCTCGCGCAGACGAATCCGTGCTCGGTCTCGACGATCACGAGTTCGCCCCGCCGCCGGCGGACGGCCCGTGCTTCCCGAAGGACGACGCCGAGCTCGTCGTCGGTGCGCTCGATCCGACCCTCCGCCTTCGAGACCGCTTTCTGAGCGACGACGACGACGTCGCCCTCGACGAGGCCACCGACGCGCTCGAGCGCGTCGCCCAGCAATCCGGCCAGGTCGTCGCCCGGCCGGACCTCCGGGATCCCGACGAGCGGGACGATCGAGATCTCGCCCGACCGCCCGCGATCGGTCACGCGGCGGCGCGGGCAAGCGGTGCCGCGAGCGGCCGAAGCGGAAGCCGAAGGCGGCTCCGGCGCTTCTCCGCACGCTCCTCGCTCCCGGTGCCGTCAGGCAGGGACCCGGGCGCACCCACGATCTCGATCCCGTTCCGCGCTGCCGCCGCTGTCAGCGCGACGAGCTCGGCGAGGCTCTGGAGAGCGGGTGCGCGGGAGGGAGCGTCGGCGGGGCGGCCGAGCTCGCGGACGAAGTCTTCATACCGGCCCGGGGCCGTCAACGAGACCCAACGCGCGCCGCGCGGCGACTCCACGCGATAGGTATGCGCGACGCCGCGCGGCAGCTCGACCCGCTCGCGGGCGCCGACGCGAATCGTCTCGCCGCCGACGTAGAACGTCATCTCCCCGGCGAGAACGTAGACGCTCTCGTCCTCGTCGTGGATGTGCGGGGGCGGCATGGAGCCCTCCGGCATCGCCATCTCGATGACGGCGACGCCGCGGTCGTCGTCCCGTCGGCTGACGAGGATCCGGGCGGTGCCGTCGAGGAAGGCGAGGAAGCGGGAATCGGTTGGGGTCGTGGCGGTCACGGGACACCTCCGTCGTTTGCTTGCCCGCATCGTCCGCCGGGCGCGCGTTTCGCACATTGGAGGCAGCAGGCGTCTTCGGCGGCGGAAAACCGAACGAGCTCCTCACAGCCCGGTGATTCGGACGCCCGTCTCCGAGCGGTAGTTGCGGTTGATGTTGAGGAGGACCGCGGTCAGCGTCTCGAGCCACCGCGCCGCTTCGAGACGGCCGCAGTCGATCGCGCGGCCGGTGACGATCCGCTCGGCGAGCGCGGAGACGAGCTTTTTCGCCTCGGAGTCGTCTCCGCAGAGCAGGACGTCCTCGTCGATCGGGCCCTCGGCGGCGAGCGCGCGCGCCGCGACCGTGTGGAAGCCCGCGATCATGCGCGCGTTCGGGGCGGCGTCGGCCGCGAGCTCGGCAAGCGATCGCTCGCCGGGGTTCGC
>JALZFU010000430.1 GCA_030861385.1 Actinomycetota bacterium | reverse complement strand
ACCTCCTCGCGCGGCTGACGGCGCTCGACGTCTCGAACGAGGCCCTCCGCTACCTGGACGCGCGCGAGGCGACGGTCGCGGGCGTTCCTGCGCTCCTCCTCCGGATCGGCTTCGTCGGGGAGCTCGGGTACGAGCTCCACGTTCCGAGCCCGTACGGCGAGTACCTCTGGGAGACGATCCTGGACGAGGGACGCGACCTCGGGATTCGCCCCTTCGGCCTCGAGCCGCAGCGCATCCTCCGCCTCGAGAAGATGCACATCCTCGTCGGCCAGGACACCGACTCGGAATCGAACGCGCTCGCGGCGAGCATGCCGTGGATCGTCAAGTTCGAGAAGGACGACTTCGTCGGGAAGGCATCGCTCGCCGGCGTTCGCGAGCGCGGCTTTCGCGAGCAGCTCGTTGGCTTCGAGATGGGCGACGGGGTCGGCGCCGTCCCGGCCGAGGGCGGCCAGATTGTCCTCGACGGACGCCCGGGCGGGCGGATCACGAGCTCGCGCTGGAGCCCCGAGCTCCGCCGCGTGATCGGTATGGCGTGGGTGCCGAGCGAGCTCGCACGGGAGGGAGCCGAGTTCGACGTGAAGATGGACGGCGGCGTCGAGCGTGCGCGCGTGCGGCTGCGGCCGTTCTACGACCCCGACGGCGGGCGACTTCGATCGTGACGGAGCTCGCCTTCCTCTCCCTCGGCGCAGCCGACGGAAGCGGACCGTTTCGGCCGCTCGCCCGCTCGCCCATGGCGCGCCGCCTCCGCGACGCGGGTGCCGAGCTCGAGGAACGCGACGGCTGGCTCGTCGCCGTTCGCGTGCCGGGAGAGGAGGAGCGTGCGCCGAAGATCCGCGACGTCACGCACGAGCGGGCGAGACCTAGTGACAGCCTGTCACTCGCCGGGACCCCGGCCGAGGGAAAAGAGAGCGACGCCGGGTTTGCCGCCCTCGAGATCGAGGGACCGGGTGCTACGACGGTGCTCCGGCGGCTGACCGAGCTTCCGCTCGACGACCTGCCCGCGGTCGGCGCGCTCGCGCACGTCCGCGCGTGGATCGTCCGCGAGGGCGAAGAGCACTACCGCCTCTTCTTCGAGCAGGAGTACGGCCACTACCTCTGGGAGGTCGTCGTCGACGCCGCCGAGCCGCTCGGCGGAGGGCCGGCCGGGACGCCGTGAAAGACCTCTTCCGAGTGGAGCGAATGTGGCGGCGGCGCGGCGAGTTGGCGCCGCGCTACGACGTCGTCGTGATCGGCGGCGGCTCGCACGGGCTCGCGACCGCGTACTACCTCGCGAAGACGCACGGGATCCGAAGCGTCGCCGTCCTCGAGAAGAGCTATCTCGGCTCGGGAGCGGCGGGCCGAAACACGACGATCATCAGGGCGAACTACCGAACCCCCGAGGGGGCGGAGTTCTACAAGGAGAGCGTCCGCCTCTACGAGGGGCTCGGCGCCGAGCTGGACTTCAACCTGCTCTTCTCGCAGCAGGGCCACCTCACCCTCGCACACTCGGACCGCGCGATGATCACGATGACCGAGCGCGCCGAGGTGAACCAGCTCCTCGGGATCGAGAGCCGCGTCATCTACCCCGACGAGATCGCCCGCCTCTGCCGCGAGATGGACCTCTCGCAGGACGTCACGTGGCCCGTCGTCGGCGCTCTCTACCATCCGCCGGGCGGAATCATCCGCCACGACGCCGTGGTGTGGGGTTACGCGCGCGGCGCCGACCGAAACGGCGTCGAGCTCCATCCCTACACCGAGGTGACCGGGATCCGGCGCGAGAACGGGCGCGTCGTCGGCGTCGAGACGACGCGCGGAGCGGTCGAGGCGGACGTCGTCGTCTCGTGCACCGCAGGGTGGTCGACCCTCGTCTGCGACCTGGCCGGCGTTCCGCTCCCGATCACGACGCACATCCTGCAAGCCTTCGTGACCGAGCCCGTGAAGCCGTTCCTGGACGTGGTCATCGTCTCCTCCCAGATGCACGTGTACATCTCGCAGACCGATCGAGGCGAGATCCTGATCGGCGCCGAGATCGAGCCGTACACGACGT
>JALZFU010000423.1 GCA_030861385.1 Actinomycetota bacterium | reverse complement strand
GTCACGCGCGACGCCCGCGGCCCGTTCAACGTCGCCGCCGAGCCGGTTCTCGACCCGGCCGAGCTCGCCCGGATCCTCGGCGCTCGGCGTCTCCGCTTCCCCGCCGGCGCCGCCCGTCGACTTGCCGACCTCACGTGGCGGCTCCACGTGCAGCCGACGCCGCCGGGCTGGGTCGACCTCGCGCTCGGCGTCCCGATCCTCGACACGACGCGGGCCCGTAAGGAGCTCGGCTGGGAGCCGCGCCACAGCGCGAGCGACGCCCTTCGCGACCTCCTCGTCGGGCTCCGCGAGGGAGCGGGGGCACCGACACCCCCGCTCGCGCCCGAGACGAGCGGACCGGCGCGGATCGACGAGCTCAAGACGGGCGTCGGGGAGCGTGAAGAGCTGTGAAGGCGGTCGTGTGGCACGGGAAAGAGGACGTCCGGGTCGATACCGTTCCCGATCCGGGAATCCAGGAGCCGACCGACGCGATCGTCCGCGTCACGTCGACCGCGATCTGCGGCTCGGACCTCCACCTCTACGCGAAGTTCCCGCGGCCGGTCATGCGTGAGGGCGACATCCTCGGCCACGAGGCGATGGGAATCGTCGAGGAGGTTGGCGGCGACGTCACCCACGTCCAGCCGGGGGACCGCGTCGTCGTTCCCTTCAACGTCGCTTGCGGGCGCTGCTTCATGTGCGAGCGCGGGCTCCAGTCGCAGTGCGAGAGAACGCAGAACCGAAGGTACGGGAAGGGCGCGAGTCTCTTCGGCTACACGCACCTCTACGGCGCCGTTCCGGGCGGCCAGGCGGAGCTTCTGCGCGTCCCGCTCGCGCACTACGGGCCGATCAAGGTGCCCGACGGGCCCACCGACGAGCGCTTCCTCTACCTCTCCGACGTCCTCCCGACCGCGTGGCAGGCGGTCGCGTACGCCGAGATCCCCGAGGGAGGCGCCGTCGCGGTGTTCGGGCTCGGGCCGATCGGGCAGATGTGCGCCCGGATCGCGCGTCATCAGGGCGCGTCGCGGGTGATCGGAGTCGACCAGGTTCCGGAGCGCCTCGCGATGGGGCACCGCCACGGCGTCGAGACGGTCGACTTCCGCGCGGTCGGGGACGTCGTCCAGGTGATCCGTGCGATGACGGACGGTCGCGGCGCCGATTCCGTGATCGACGCGGTCGGGATGGAGGCGGAGGGCTCCTCGGTCGAGCGCGTGCTTCAGGCCGCGAAGCTGCAGGTCGACCGCTTCCACGCGCTTCGCCGCGCCCACGACGCGGTCCGCCGCGGCGGGACGCTCTCGATCACCGGCGTCTACTCGGGCTACCTGAGCATGTTCAACATCGGCGACCTCTTCGACCGCCAGGTGACGATCCGGATGGGACAAGCGAACGTCCGCCGCTGGGTGGACGAGATCACGCCGCTCCTCGTGGACGGCGACCCGCTTGCGACGGAGGACCTCGCCACGCACGTCATGCCGCTCACGGAGGCCCCGCGCGGCTACGAGATCTTCCAGAAGAAGGAGGACGGGGCGATCAAGGTCGTCCTCAAGCCGTAGCGTCCCTCGGACGAGGGAGCCGCTTCACTCGATCGGGGTACCCCCCTCCCTCGAGAGGGGGACGGCGCGCCGGACGACCGAGATCCCGTACGCCTTCCCGGACGCGAAGAGCGCGTCGGGGTCGACGTCGTCGAGCCAGCCGAGGAAGTGCTTGTCGGGTCGGTCGGGCGTCGAGCCGTAGACCGCCTTGCGCTCGGTGACGGCGCTCGCTGCCGCGCTCGCGTCGCCCCGCTCGAGCGCCGCGAAGCGCTCCTCGGCAGCGGGACCTTCCGCGTAGCCCTTCCCCACGAGCGAAATGGTAGTCGCGCTCGCGCGGCGAAGTTCGAGCCGTGCTCGACGCGGGCGGCGCCGAATCGCGACGGCGGGCGCCGACGCTACCGCTTCGGCGCTCGCCCGGCCCACTCGCGGAGGTCGTACCAGTACGTCTCGCGGAGCGCCGCCGCAATCTTCGGGTCGGTGTGGCCGGGGTTGAAGACGTTGTGCTCGAGGTCGGCGCAGATCGCGACCGCCTCGAGCGGGATCTCGGGAAGGCTGACGAGGACCTCGGCGGGAAGCCGCGCCTCGCCGACGGTGTAGTGCTTGAAGTGGAGGTCGGGCGCGACCTCGAGGAGGGCGGGCCAGTCGGGGCAGCTTCGGGAGCTCAGAGGTCGATCCCGGGGCGGACGAGCTCCGCGAGGGCGCGGATGAAGGCAGGATCGTCGTTCAGCGAACGGATGCGCTCGAGTTCGAGCCCGAGCGTCGCCGCCTTCTCGCGCGCCTCCACGTCGATGTCCCAGAGGATCTCGAGGTGGTCGGCGACGAACCCGACGGGCGCGACGAGGACCTCGCGGACGCCGGCGGCGCGGAGGCGCTCGAGCTCCTCGAGGATGTCGGGGCCGAGCCACGGCTCCCCCGTCTCGCTCGCGCTCTGGAAGGCGAACGACCACCGCTCACCGGGCACGCCGGCGCGCTCGGCCACCAGGCGCGACGTCTCGAGGAGCTGGTCGCGATAGGGGTCGCCGGCGGCCAGAATCCTCGCCGGGAGGCTGTGCGCGGTGAAGACCACGTGTGCGTCGGTGCCGACGACGCGCTCGGCGAGGACGTCGAGGAACGGCTGGTGATCGTGCCAGCTCTCGACGAAGCGGAGCTCGGCGGAGCCGTCGAGCGCTCCCTCGAGGCGGTCACGGTAGCCGCCGATCGACATCCGGGAGTAATGGGGCGCGAGGACGAGCCCGACGACGCGCTCGGCGCCCCCCGCGAGCGCGTCCGCGACCGCGTCCGCGATTCGCGGATCCCAGTGCTTCATCCCGGCGTAGACGGGAACGCCCAGCTCGCGCTCGAGCGCGGCTCGCTGGGCCTCGGTCACCTCGTTCAGGGGCGAGGCGCCGCCGATTCGCCGGTACCGCTCGATCAGCTCTTCCACCGCCTCGGGCGGCACGGGTCGCCCACCGCGGATGTCGGCGAAGTATGCGGGGATGTCCTCGGCGCGCGACGGGCTCCCGTAGGCCATGACGATGACGGCCGCCTTCATGGATCGCAGCGCAGCTCGTGACGGAGTCGTGGCGAAGTGAGCGCCACCGTCGATGCGGGCCGCGCTAAGCTGACCGGTGAGGGGTAGCTCCGGGGGGTTCCCCGGGGGAAATCACGCGCGAGGCTCTCCGCGGACGGCGTCATGCGGCGAGCTCGGCCGCGGGCGGGCTCACGCCGCGACCTCGGCCGTCGTTCGCTCGTGCACGAGGGCGACGAGGCGGGCGAGATCGTCAGGGTCGGTGTCCGGGAGGACGCCGTGGCCGAGGTTGAAGACATGGCCCGACCGGCCGTCGACGGCGTCGAGGATCGCGTGCGCAGCAGCGCGCGTCCGCTCCCACGGCCCGAGGAGGAGCGCCGGGTCGAGGTTCCCCTGGACGCCTCGATCGCCGCCGACGAGCGCCCAGCCTCGCGCGACGGGGACGCGCCAGTCGAGACCGATCACGTCCCCGCCGACGCTCGCCATGTCGGCGAGGAGGTGTGTCGTCCCCGTGCCGAAGTGGATTGTCGGGGCGTCCACGGCGGCGAGAATCTCCTCCGAGTAGGGGGCGGCGAACTCGCGGTAGTCGTCGACCGAGAGCGCTCCTACCCAGGAGTCGAAGAGCTGAACGACGTCGCCACCCGCCTCCACCTGCGCGCTCACGTAAGCGGCGAACGTCTTCGCGAGCTTCTCCATGAGCGCGTGCCAGACGCCGGGAGCTGCGTACATGCAGCGCTTCGTCTTCGCGAACTCGCGGGTCGGCTTCCCCTCGATCAGGTACCCGGCGACGGTGAACGGCCCGCCGCAGAATCCGACCACGGCCTGCTCCTCGCCGAGTTCGCTCCGAACGAGACGCACGGACTCGAGCACGAACGGAACCGCTTCCCGGGGGTCGGGGACGGAGAGCCGCTCGACGTCGGCGAGTGAGGCGATCGGCCGCTCGACGACCGGCCCGACGCCCTCGACGAGGTCGATGCCCATCCCCATCCCGAGGACGGGGAGCATGATGTCGGCGAACATCACCGCCGCATCGACGCCGTGTCGACGAACCGGCTGGAGGGTCACCTCGGCACAGAGCTCAGGCCGGCGGCAGACCTCGAAGAGCCCATAGCGCTTCCGGATCTCGCGGTACTCGGGGAGCGAGCGACCCGCCTGGCGCATGAACCAGACTGGCGTCCGCTCGACCGGCTCGCGCCGGCATGCGCGGACGAGGAGGGGGTCGGCCACGGGGCAAGGCTACCGAGGAGGATCGCCCGCGCGGTGGCCGGCGGCGCGCTTCCCGCTAGAGGGCGCCGACGATGAGCGCGAGGTGTGCGCCCTCGAGGTCGACCGGAGCGAGGCCGTCGAGCGGCGAGACGCGGCGGATCTTGAAGTCGTGCGCGAGGCGCTCGGCCTCGGCGCGGAACCCGCGGCGGTACATCACGATCGAGCGTGCGAAGTCCGTCCGCGGCGCGTTCCCCGTGCCCGTCACGATGTAGCCGCGGCTCTGGACGAGGGCGGCCTTGTCGCTCGCGGCCCCGGGGGCTCCGTTCCCGTTCAGGACGATCACCGACGTCTCCTCGCGCGAGAGCTTCGGCGCCGCCTTGGCGTGCGCGCCGCCGCTCGCGGAGACGACCGCTCCTCGCGCGGCACGGGAGGGCGCCGCCGCGCTTCCCTCACCGCCGATGATGGGCTTCACGAGGAACGCGGCTCCGAGGAGGACGAGGAGGACGAGCTCGAATGCCGCGAGCGCGGCTGCAACGAGCGCCGTCGTCCGCCAGGGGAGCTCGCGCGAGAGGGGCGATGGGTCGTTCACGGCGGGCTCACTTCGCTCCTGCGGACGCATCTCCTGCCCGCGAGGCGAGTTCCCACCGCCGGCAGAGCCGCTTATCCTTGTCCGATCCCGGATGTTCGTGACCTTCGAAGGCGTTGACGGGTCGGGCAAGACGACGCAGGCCAGGCTTCTCGCGGAACGGCTCCGTTCCGAGGGTCGGGACGTCGTCGCGACGCGGGAGCCGGGCGGAACCGACCTCGGCGAGCAGATTCGCGAGCTCGTTCTGCACCGCGGCGCCGTGGCTCCGTGGGCCGAGGCGGCCCTCTTCGCCGCCGCCCGGGCACAGCTCGTCGACGAGGTCATCCGTCCGGCGCTCGCGCGGGGCGCCGACGTGGTTTGCGACCGCTACATCGACTCCTCGCTCGCGTACCAGGGACTCGCGCGAAACCTCGGCGTCGATCGCGTCCTCGACTTCAACCTGGTCGCCACCGGAGGCCTCCTTCCCGACCGCACGATCCTCCTTCTCGTCCCGCTCGACGAGGCGGCTCGGCGCCGCCGCGACCTCGCCGACCGGCTCGAGGGGGAGGGGGAGGCGTTCGCCGCCGACGTCGACCGCGCGTACCGCGAGCTCGCGCGGATCTTCGGCCGCCGCGTCGTCGCCGCCGACGCCTCGCGTCCACCGGACGAGCTCGCGAGGGTGATTCGTGAGGAGCTTCGAGACCTTTCCTGAGCAGGAAGACGCAAAGCGCCTCCTTGCCGCGGCGCTCCGGGAGGGCCCGGCGCACGCATACCTCTTCCACGGGCCGCCCGGGGTCGGAAAGCGCCGAGCGGCGCTCGCGTTCGCCGCGGAGATCCTGGGAGCGCGCGAGCGCGTGGAGCGCGGCACGCATCCAGACCTCTACGTCCTCGAGCCTCTCGGCGACCAGATCCGAATCGACCCGATCCGCGAGCTTCGACGCGACCTCCACATGCGGCCCTTCGAGGCCCGGCGGCGCGTCTACCTCGTCTTCGGAGCGCACGTGATGAACGACGACGCGGCCGACGCGCTCCTCAAGGATCTGGAGGAGCCGCCGGAGTATGCGGTCATCATCCTCGTTGCCGACGAGCTCGGCCCTCTCCCGCAGACGATCCGCTCGCGCTGCCAGCTCGTCCCCTTCCGCCGCCTCTCGCGCGCCGCGATCAAGGCGCACCTAGCTGCCCGCGGCCTCTCGGGCGACGCGCTCGAGGTCTCGGCGCGAGTCGCGGCCGGCCGGCTCGACCGCGC
>JALZFU010000382.1 GCA_030861385.1 Actinomycetota bacterium | reverse complement strand
GCCGCGGCCCCGGCGTAGGCGGCGATCAGGAGGACGCCGCGAGCGCGACTCGAGCGACCGCGGAAGAGGAGTGTCGCCGTGAAGACGACTGCGGCGCCGAGGACGGCGAGCTCGACGGGTCGGAAGGAGAGCGCAAGCGGCTCGATCGCCCACGCGAGGAGTGCGACGGCCGGGATGAGAAAGACCGCCACCTGCGCACTCGAGGCAAGCGCGATCTCGGCTGCGAGCTTCAACTTGCCGCTGTAGGCGACGACGACGGCGCCCCCGTGCTCGGCCGCGTTCCCGACGATCGCGACGATGACGGCGGCGACGAAGAAGTCGCTCAGGTGCGCCTTCTCGGCGAAGGCCTCGAGCGAGTGGACGAGCGTCTCGGCGACGAACGCGGTGGCGAGCGTCGCGGCCGCGAGGACGGCGAGCGAGACCGGGAGCGACCAGGCTTGCATCTGGGCGGGCTCGTCGGAGACGTGCAGGCGGTGATGGCGTCGAAGAGCAAGCCAAGTGACGAGGAGGTAGACGAGGAGGAGGACGATCGAGACCGGGAGGGAGAGGACAGCGAGGGAGCGGCGGTCCGGGTCGCCCGACCAGCCCGGCACCGCGGGGATGAGGAAGAGGAGAGTGGCGAGGGCGACGAGCGCGAACGACGTCCGGCTCGACTCCCGGTCGAGCTCTCCGCGCCCGCCGAAGAGAAGCGAGAAGCCGAGGACGAGGAGGAGGTTCCCGACGACGCTTCCTGTGAGCGAGCCGCGGACGACCTCGGTGAGGCCGTTGCGCACGGCGAGGAGCGCGATGATGAGCTCGGGCGCGTTGCCGAACGTCGCGTTCAAGAAGCCGCCGATCCCCGGGCCCGTGTGGTGGGCTGCGTGCTCGGTCGCTTCGCCGATCAGCCACGCGAGCGGGATGAGCGCGGCCGAGGCGAGGACGAAAAGCGCCAACTCGCCGACGTCGGTGAAGAGGTCGACGAGGACGGTCGCGGGGGCGAGTCCGAGGAGCGCGAAGAGGGTGTTCCGGACCAAGGCCAGGCGGCACCCTACCCGCGGCCCCGACTACGATTCCGCCGCCCCGTCTCCCGCCGCCCGCCCGACACACGTGCCGATCGAGCTCGACGCCGTCTTCTTCGACTGGGGCGATACGCTCTTCCACTTCGCCTACGACGATGCGCTCCTCGAGGCGGGGTGGGAAGCCGGCCTCGCGGCGATCGGACGTCCGGGCCTCCCCGCGCGCGACGTGGCCGCTGCGCGCTTCCGCGAGCGCTACCTGCCTCTCCTCGCCGCCCGCGAGGATCACGAGTCGCTCGAGGAGGTGGAGTACCCGGCGATGATTCGCGAGCTCCTCGCCGGCTTCGGCGTCGAGCTCTCCGACGAGGAGCTCGCCCGTTTCCTGCGCGCCGAGCACGAGGTATGGGAGCCGGCGCTCGAGAGCGGGACCGTCGGGCACGCTCTCCTCGACAGCCTCCGAGATCGCCGCCTCAAGCTGGCCCTCGTCTCGAACGCCAAGGACCCGATCTGGCTCCTCGAGGAGGACCTTCGAAGGATGGGCCTCGCCGAGCGGCTCGACGCCGCCGTGTTCTCGTCCGAGGTCGGCGTTCGCAAGCCGCACCCGGCGATGTTCGAGCGCGCGCTCGCCGCGCTCGGCGTCGAGCCGGCGCGGACGCTCTTCGTCGGCGACAGCCTCTACGCGGACGTCTGGGGCGCGAAGAAGCTCGGGATGAGGACGGTGCAGGCGCTCTGGTTTCGCGCCGACGACGACGAGCGGGGCGTCGAGCCGGACTACCGGGCGTTTACGCCGATCGACGTTCTGAACGTCGTCCGCAGGCTCGTCGGGGAGACGTAGCGGCACGCTCGCCGGTCTTTACGCGTCTGGCAACAGCCCATCCTTGCCGCCCGACGTACACCGGGCTTCGAGCGCTGTCAAGTCTTGCGGGCGCACCCCGGTTTCCCCACAATCCACACGATGCAGAGGCGACTAAGGCTCGTTTCCGACCTACCCCTCCGGCCCCAGGACGAGACGGAATGTCGCCGTTGCGACGTCCACTGCGACAAGGTGGTCTACCCGGCCGCCTGCGTCGAGGGCGCGTGCCCGTTCCTCTACGCCTTCTCCGAGCACGGGCGGACGTTCGTCGGCTGCATGCAGAAGATCTACGAGGTCGAGATCGACCTCGAGCTCCTGACCGAGGCGCAGGACGCGAAGGTCGGATTCGGCGCCGTGAAGGCGCAGCGCCAGCCGCTCCCGATGTGCGCGGCGGAGGTCTCGGCCTGCTACGAGCACCGCCACGGCGAGATGGGGTGCGTGAACCCCGAGTTCTACGAGCTCCCGCAGGGGCGGCCGTCTTTCCGCGTCATCGCGCGGACTCCCTCCGACCGCGAGCGCTGAGCTCGAGGGGCGCCGCTCCGCGCCCCTACCTGCGCGCGCCCGCGGAGCGCGCGTGGAGCTCCTTCAGCTTCCGCATCTCGTCGGCGTCCGGGCCCCTGCCGTCCTTGCCTGGAACCTCGAGCACGCACGGCTGAGCCTGGAGTCGCTCGTTCGAGAGGAAGACGCCCAGCTTCTCGCCGAGGAGGCCCTCGCCGATGTTCGCATGGCGGTCGCGGTTCGAGCCGAGCGAATCGCTCGCGTCGTTCGCGTGGAGGGCGCGGAGTCGACCGAGGCCGATCCGCTCGTCGATCTCGTCGAGCGTCGCGGCCAGCGCGGCCGCGTCGGTGACGTCGACTCCGGAGACCCAGAGGTGGCACGAGTCGAGGCAGAGCCCGAGGCGCGGATGGCGCGCGAGCCCGTCGAAGATGGCGGCGAGCTCGTCCACCGAGCGCCCGATCGTGCCGCCGGCGCCGGCTGAGTTCTCGACGAGGAGCCAGGTCTCGTCCGAGCAGCGCTCGAGCGCTCGGCCGAGCGCGGGAAGCGCGCGCTCGAGACCCGCCTCGAGGCCTGCGCCGAGGTGGGAGCCGACGTGGAGGACGACGTCGGCGTCGATCGCGCACGCAACCTCGGTCGTGTTCAGGAGCGCCTCGACGGACTTCTCGTAGATCCCGTCGTCGGGGGCGGCGAGGTTGATCAGGTAGACGGCATGGCAAAGCACGGCGCCGATCCCCGCCTCGGCGCGTCGATCCCGGAAGCGCTCGAGATTCGCCGGATCGTGGTTCGTCGGCCGCCAGGCGCGAGGGCTCTGCGTGAAGATCTGAACCGCGTCGCCGCCGATCGCCTCGACGCGGTCGATCGCGGTGTGGATTCCGCCCGACGTCGAGACATGGGCGCCAAGGAGCACGCCGCTACCCTAGCCGCGTGTCCGTCCGGGTCCGCTTCGCGCCGAGCCCTACCGGCTTCCTCCACATCGGGGGTGTCCGGACGGCGCTCTTCAACTGGCTCTTCGCGCGCCACGAGGGCGGCGAGTTCCTTCTTCGGGTCGAGAACACGGATCGGAG
>JALZFU010000073.1 GCA_030861385.1 Actinomycetota bacterium | reverse complement strand
CGATGTCGAGGACGATTGGGCGGTGGTCGTTCCGGCGGGCGTCTGGCACAACGTCGTCAACACGGGAACGCGCGACGTCAAGCTCTACTCGCTCTACTCACCTCCCGAGCATCCCCCGAACGCCGTCGACGAGACGAAGGCCGACGCCGAAGCCGCCGAGCTCGCACACGAGCCCGGTTTCGCCGCGTGAGCGCCGGGTAACGCAACCCGAAACTGAGGTAAGGAGTGACGATGAAGCGATTCGTGAGCCTGGCCGGCTTTGGCGCTGCTCTTATGTACTTCTGCGACCCGCAGCAAGGGAATCGGCGGCGCAAGATGCTCGTCGACCGGATCGGTGGGTTCTTCCGCCGCGGCGCGCGCCGCGGTGCCCAGGCCGGCCGCGGCGTCGCCGCGGGCGCGTACGGCGTGCGGCAGAAGGCGACGCACCTTCGGGAGGAGGAGAAGGAGCTCGACGACGTGACGCTCGCACGCAAGGTCGAGAGCGAGATCTTCCGCGACGCCGACGCGCCGAAGGGACAGGTGGACGTGAACGTCGTCGACGGCGTCGTCTACCTGCGCGGCGAGGTCGAGGAGGACAGGATCCGAGAGCTCGAGAACGCCGCGCGCAAGGTCTCCGGCGTCAAGGGCGTCGAGAACCTCCTTCACACGCCGGGGACGCCGTCGCCGACGACCACGACGACCGAGGGGTTCGAGTCGTCGCCGTGACCGAGGCCGGCCGGCGTCCGTACAAGTAACACCCTCGTACAGGTAACGGCTCGCTACCGGCGGCGCCGGCCGGGCGATCCGCTGAGCAAACGCCCCCTCGGCCGGCACTCGCGAGAGGGCGGGAGGGCGTCGCCGCCCGCCGACGAACTCCTCCCGAATGCCAGACGAGCGTGACGGAGGTGCGGAGGCCGCTCACGAGCGCCTGAACCGAGAGCTGATCGAGCTCCTGAACGAGCTCAGGGTCGCCCTGCCGGGGATCCAGGTGCTCTTCGCGTTCCTCCTCATCGTCCCGTTCTCGCAGGGCTGGCGGCAGGTGACCGACGTCCAGCGCGACGTCTACTTCGCCGCCGTCGTCTGCACGACGATTGCCACCGTGCTCCTGATCGCGCCGACGGCGGTGCACCGAATCGAGTGGCGCGCGGAGGACAAGGAGTGGATGCTCGCGACCTCGAATCGCCTCGCGATCGCCGGCACGGCGTTCCTCGCGCTCGCGACCGTCGCCGTCGTCTTCCTGATCACCGACGTCCTCTTCGCGGGGTGGGCGGTCGGCGTCATGACCGGGGCGACCGCCGCGCTGATTGCGCTCCTCTGGTTCGCTATGCCGCTGGCGCGTCGACTCCGCGCCTAGCGGAGGGCGGCGAGCTCGGCGCGGACAAGCGCGAGCGCGGTCTCGAGACGGTGACGGTTCGCGACGTCGTTCAGCCACCCGCTCGCGCCGGAGGGATGCGGGAGCGGCACCGCGACGGCGTCCGCAAGGCGGTAGCTTCGTCCGACGCACGCACCGATCGGCGCGATGCCGAGGAGCTCGCGCACCGCGAGGCCGCCGATGGGCAGGACGAGACGCGGACGAAGGAGCTCGAGCTCCCATTCGCGCCAGAAGCGGCATAGCCCGACCTCGCGCGCCGTCGCTCGCCGATCACCGCGCCCCGACGGGTGCTTCCCGGGGTAGCAGCGCGTCACCGAGGCGCAGTAGAAAGTGGCGTAGAACTCGTCCTCGCCGACGTCGAGCCAGCGGCGAAGCGTCCGCCCCGCGCGCCCGCGCCACGGCCGGCGCTCCTCGCCCTCGAGCGCACCCGGCGCCTGACCGACGATGAGCGCCGGTTGCCCCGGCCGCCCTTCGAAGACGGGGAGCGACTCGAGCGGGAACCCTGCCTCGATGCACGCGCGGCACACCCGGTTGTCGCCTTGGAGGGAGATCAGCGAGCGGTAGCGGCTCCGCCGTCGGCTCACGCTGCCGCTGCGACGTACCATCGGCCGGCGAAGACGATCTCGCCGCCGAGTTCGGCCGCGAGCGCGGCAGGCTCGAAATAGCGCTTGTAGACGGTGTGGCGCGAGCCGTCGGAGAGGATGCGCTCGTCGAGCCCCTCGGCGGGGGTGTCCGCTCGGCGGGCGGAATCGACGACGACGAGGCGAGGCGCGAGACGTTGCGCCTCACGGAGGAAGCGGTCGCGGGCACGGGCGCGGAGGTGTCCGTAGAAGTGAGCGCTGAAGACGAGGTCGAACGACCGGTCGTCGAACGGCGTCGCGAGCGCGTCGCCCTGGACGAACCGGACGTCCGGGCAGCGCCCGCGCGCGACCGCGAGCATCGACGCGCTCTGGTCGAGGCCGGTCACCTCGCCCCGGAGGTGCCGCGTCAGGAACGCCGTCCCGCACGCGGCGTCGAGGACTCGGCCCGCCTCGAGGCTCGCCACGAGCGCTTCCAGCGCGCGCGTCTCGTCGCGCCACCCCGGGCGGTCACGCTCGGCATGGACGCCCGCTCCCCGATACCAGTCGTCGTACTCGGGCGCCCGGAGGTCGTAGTAGCGCCGCTCGTGTTCCTCCACCGTCGAGCGAGGGTATACGGCGGCCCGTGCGGGGAGCGGTCGTCCTCGACGTCGACGGGACGCTCGTCGACACGAACTACCACCATGCGCTCGCTTGGTACCGCGCGTTTCGAGAGCACGGCGTCGTCCTTCCGGTCTGGCGGCTTCACCGCCACGTGGGCATGGGCGGCGACAAGTACGTCGCCGCGGTCGCGGGAGCCGAGATCGAGGAGCGACTCGGTGACGCGCTTCGAGACGAATGGGAGCGGCTCTTCGACGACCTGATCGACGAGGTCTCGCCCCTGGCGGGCGCGCGCGAGCTCATCCTCGAGCTGAAGGACCGCGGGAGCGGCGTCGTCCTTGCGAGCTCGTCGATCGAGCGCCACCTCAACCACTTCCTTGACCTCCTCGACGCTCGCACCCTCGCCGACTCCTGGACCACGAAGGACGACGTCGAGGCCTCGAAGCCCGATCCTGACCTCGTGCAGGCCGCGCTCGCGAAGGCGCAGACGCGCGACGCCCTCATGATCGGTGACACCCCGTGGGACGTTGAGGCGGCGCGGCGGGCGGGAATCGAGACCGTGTGCATCATGACCGGCGGCTTTTCCGACCAGGAGCTCCGCGGCGCCGGCGCGGCGGCCGTCTTTCAGTCGATCGGCGAGCTCCTAGAGCGTCTCGACGAGACGCCGCTCGCATAAGCGGCTAGCCGACGGGGAACTTCTCGACCGCGAGCACCCAGTCGTCGAGCCGGAAGGTCGTGGCCGCGCTCGTCACCGCCCACTGCACGTGCACCGTGTGCGCCCCCGGCCCGACCGTCGTCGTCCGCTCCATCGCGTGGCTCTCCCACGAGCTCGCCGTCTCGCTCCCCGCGTCCGTGCTGTCGAAGGCGAAGTCGAGCCCGGCAGCGGGCTGGGCCTCCATGCCGTCGACGACGACGCGAACAGGGCAGTACTCCGCATCCGCGCCGGCCGAGCAGGACGACTCGGCGGAGAAACGGACGAGGAGGAGCATCCGGTCGACGTCGGCGGGAAGGGTCAACGCCGCGCGGGCCCCGGGCAGATCGACGAACATCCGCGGTCGCGTCGTAGCTCCGGCGAGGACGCGTGCGGTCCCGCTCTTCGCGACGGCCGGCGGGCCCGTGACGAGGCCGGGCGCGAGATCGCTCGCGCGAACGGCACCGGGAGCGATCTTCGCCGAGGTGACCGCGTCGTTTCGAAGCTTCGCAGACGTGACGGCGCGGTTTCTCAGCTTCGGCTTCGTCACAGCGCCCGCTCGAAGCTGCCGCGTGCCGACGCTTCCGGCCGGAAGGACCCCGGCGGCGTAGCTCATCCCTCCCAGGGAGACGAAGAGGGCGAGGCAGGCGAGCGCGACCGCGGGCGAAGGTGGGCGCAGGCGGAGGCAGCGCTTGGGCACGGTCGTTCTCCTTTCTCCCGGCTCCCGCCGGTCGTTGACCGAGCGAGCTAAGCGGACCTGCGGCGCGACCGCCAGACGGCCAGGGCGACGATCGCAAGCGAGGCGACGACGAGCGCCACCAGGAGTCCGGTCGTGCCCCGACCTCCTTCGTCGCCCGCGAGCGAGCCGACGCCGGACGAGATCGCCTCGCCGAGCGAGACGTCCGGCGGTGTGCCGGCGGCTTCGCGGCCGCTCGCGCTTCCCGCGCCACGGCTCTTGTGTGCGCGCGAGTCCTTGATGGTGTCGCGCGGAGCGCCGTACCGGGGATCGGTCGCGACCGCCTCGAGCGTCGCCGCATCGGGCCCGGCCTGCTTTGCAATCCGCGCGTGGACGGCGTGGTTGACCGGATTGGATGGCCCGCCTCCACCGCCGGCTGGCCCGCCTCCCGCTCCGGCCGGGTGGCTTCCCCCTCCCGTCGGGACCGGCTCGACGTACTGGTCGACGCCCGAGATATCCGGCATCGCCTGCGCAGCCGCAAAGGTCGGCGCGGCGAGGGCGAGAACGACCACGACGACGGCGAGGACCGCGCGAGGAAGGGGCTTTCCACCCGGCACGGACGCCATCGTTGCCCCCGCTCGCTACCGCTGTCAACGCGGTTTCATCGATCCTTAACAAGCGCTGGTCGCCGCGGACGTGTCGGGGCGGCGGAGGGGGCGGCGGCCACTAGAATGACGCCCTGCCGCTCCGCCCCCCGGCGGCGCCGGAATGACCCTGACCGCAGCCAGTCCTCCCGCGAACACGCTCGTGGCGCGCGCCGGCGCGCTTGCGACGCCGCTCGTCGTCGGGGCGGCCGTCTTTTGGGTCGCCTTCGACGGGGGCAGCTACGGGGTGACGAGCAGAAGCGCGATCGCGATCGTCGTCTGGTGGGCGATCGTCCTCGGAGTCGGCCTCTCGGTGTGGCCGCTCGCCCGCATCCCGGGCGTAGCCGTGGTGACCGCGGCCTTGATCGCCGCCCTCGCGCTCGTGACGGCGCTCTCGATGCTGTGGGCGGACAGCGCCGAGCGCGCATTCGAGGAGGCCGACCGGATCGTCCTCGACCTCGGCCTCTTCGCCCTCGCCGTGCTCGCGTCGACGCGCGCGAACGCCCGGCAGTGGAGCGACGGGATCGCGCTCGGCATCGTGCTGGTCGCGCTCCTCGCACTCGCGAGCCGCTTCTTTCAGGACGTCTTCCCCGAGGCCGAGATCGCCCCGTTCCTCCCGGTCGAGCAGACGAGGCTGAACTACCCGCTCAACTACTGGAACGCGCTCGCGTTTCTCGTCGCTCTCGCTTGCCCGCTCCTCCTGCGGGCAGCGGTCGCGAGCGAGAACCTTCTCGGGCAGGCGCTCGCGCTCAGTCCTTTTCCCGCACTCGCGGCGACCGTGTACCTCACCTCGTCGCGCGGGGGAACGGCGTCGTGCGCGCTCGGCGTCGTCGCGTTCGCGGCGCTCACGGCGCGCCGGTGGGCTG
>JALZFU010000371.1 GCA_030861385.1 Actinomycetota bacterium | reverse complement strand
TCGCGGTGATGCGCTTCGCCGCCGCGGCGACGCTTGCCGCCCTCGCCCTGGGTCTCGGCGTCTTCGTGCGCTCGCTCGGCGCCGACCAGCCGGCGCCCGCGCCGCCGACTGCCGACCTCGCCTTCCTCGAGCCGAACGGGAAGCAGGAGTTCCGAAACATCCGGAAGAACCGCGGCGCGACGCCGCGGCCCGCGCGCGAGGCGCCGCGCCTGAACGGCGTCTAACGATGCGCCTATCCTGAGAGCCGTGGCGTTCCAGCCGAGCCTCATCTCGTCGCACGTCTGACACCTCGATCACGCCGCCCGGGTGGCGGCGGGGACGTCCGAGGCGGCTCGTCAGCGGGCGGCGCTCAAGCGGGCGGGACTCGTCCCGGCCCTCAGGATCCGCCTCGGGCGAAGGCTCGGGCTCGCCCGTCCGGCTCCGGCCGCGCGCTAGACTCGGGCCGACCCCGAGCCAGGAGCCTGCATGTCGGAAGCGAACGCGAACGTCGGCCGGATCGTCGAGATCAGGGGCGTCGTCATGGATGTCGCCTTCACCGGTGACCTCCCCGAGATCTACAACGCCCTCCGCATCCGAATCCCCGAGCGGGACGGCCGGCCGGCAGTCGACCTGATCGCCGAGGTCCAGCAGCATCTCGGGAACGACCGCGTGCGAGCGGTCGCGATGGATTCGACGGACGGCCTCGCGCGCGGCGTCGACGTCGAGGACACCGGGGCGCCGATCACGGTCCCCGTCGGTGAGGCGACGCTCGGCCGCATCTTCAACGTCCTCGGGCAGCCGATCGACGAGAAGGCGGACGACGTGGCGGCGGACGAGCGCTGGCCGATCCACCGGGAGGCGCCGACGTTCGAGGAGCTCGTGCCGCGCATCGAGGTCTTCGAGACGGGGATCAAGGTCATCGATCTGCTCGCGCCCTACGTCAAGGGCGGCAAGGTCGGGCTCTTCGGGGGTGCCGGCGTCGGCAAGACCGTCCTGATCCAGGAGCTCATCCGAAACATCGCAGAGGAGCACGAGGGGCTCTCCGTCTTCGCGGGTGTCGGCGAGCGGACCCGCGAGGGGAACGACCTCTGGCTCGAGATGACGGAGTCGGGCGTGATCGCGAAGACGGCGCTCGTCTTCGGCCAGATGAACGAGCCTCCGGGGGCGCGCCTCCGCGTCGGCCTCTCGGGGCTCACGATGGCCGAGTACTTCCGCGAGCAGGGACAGGACACGTTGCTCTTTATCGACAACATCTTCCGCTTCGTGCAGGCGGGCTCAGAGGTCTCGGCGCTCCTCGGCCGCATGCCCTCGGCGGTCGGCTACCAGCCGACGCTCGCCACCGAGATGGGGCAGCTCCAGGAGCGGATCACGTCGACGCGCCGAGGGTCGGTCACGTCGGTGCAAGCGATCTACGTCCCAGCGGACGACCTCACCGATCCGGCGCCGGCCGCGACGTTTGCGCACCTCGACGCGACCACGGTCCTCTCGCGCGCGATCTCCGAGCAGGGCATCTATCCCGCCGTCGACCCGCTCGACTCGTTCTCACGCGCCCTCCAACCGGACATCGTCGGCGAGGAGCACTACCAGACGGCGACGGCCGTGCAGGAGATCCTCCAGCGCTACAAGGAGCTCCAGGACATCATCGCGATCCTCGGGATGGAGGAGCTCTCGGACGAGGACAAAGTCGTCGTCCAGAGGGCCCGGAAGATCCAGCGCTTCCTCTCGCAGCCCTTCTTCGTCGCCGAGGCGTTCACCGGCAGCCCCGGCCAGTACGTCCGCCGCGAGGACACGGTGCGCGGCTTCGCCGAGATCATCGACGGCAAGCACGACGAGCTCCCCGAGGGTGCGTTCTACATGGTCGGGACGATCGAGGAGGCCGTCGAACGAGCGCGCGAGCTCGCGGGCGAGGAGCGCCGCGAGGAGCCGCCGGCCGTCGAGGAGGAGGGCGAGTCGCCCGAGCCCGAGCCGACCCGCGAGCCGGCGGGCGCGACCGCCTGACGCCGTGGCGGATGGCGCCGCGCGGACGTTCTCGCTCTCGGTCGTGACACCCGAAGGCGCGGTCTTCGAGGGGGAGGCCGAGCGGCTCGTCGTCCCAGGCGCGGCGGGCGAGATCGGCGTCCTTGCGCGCCATGCACCCCTGGTCGCGATGCTCAGGGCGGGGGAGATCCGAATCCGCGCGAACGACGAGTGGGTCACGTTCGCCGCGGGACCCGGGTACTTCAAGGTGCAGCGCGACCGAGCCATCGCGCTCGTCGACGACGCCGCCCGGGCCGAGGAGATCGACGTCGACGAGGCGCGGCGGGAGGCGGACGAGGCGCGCGAGCTCCTCGAGCGCGCAGAGGCCGGCGAGGCGGGGGTCGACCGCTGGCACGCCGAGCAGCGGCTCCGCCACGCCGAGAACAAGATCTCCGTCGCCGGCCGCGGGTAGGTCGTGGGCGTCCGGATGCGCCGGTACGCCTACGTCGCCGCCCGATGCCCGAGTAAGTAACAGACTGTTACTTGGTCGGGTGGGCCGCGCTTCGCGGCAGAATTCGCGCGTGACGATCGCAGCGTCTCCATCCGTCGAGAAGAAGCTCCGCGATGTCCTCGCGCGGCGGATCGTCGTCCTCGACGGCGCGTGGGGGACGATGCTCCAGCGACGGCGGCTCGAGGACGGCGACTACCGGGGCGAGCGCTTCCGCAACCACCCGCGCGACGTGAAAGGGGATCCGGATCTCCTCAACCTGACCCGCCCGGACGTCGTCCTCTCCGTGCATCGGGACTACCTCGACGCGGGCGCCGACATCACGACGACGAACACGTTCACCGCCACGTCGATCGGGCAGGCGGACTACGGGCTCGAGGAGGCCGTGTACGAGATGAACCGCGCGGGCGCCGAGCTCGCCCGCCAGGCGGCGGACGAGCTTGGCGAGCGCTTCGTCGCCGGCTCGGTCGGGCCGCTGAACCAGACGCTCTCGCTCTCGCCGCGCGTCGACGATCCCGCCTTCCGAAGCGTCACGTTCGACCAGGTCCGCGACGCGTACGGGGAGCAGATTCGGGCCCTGCGCGACGGCGGCGTCGACCTGCTCCTCGTCGAGACCGTCTTTGACACGCTGAACGCGAAGGCCGCGATCGTCGCGGCGAAAGAGGAGGCGCCCGAGCTTCCCCTCTGGATCTCGGTAACGATCGTCGACCTCTCCGGCCGAACGCTCTCCGGACAGACGCTCGAAGCGTTCTGGGCCTCGGTGGAGCACGCCCGCCCGCTCATCGTCGGCGTCAACTGCTCGCTCGGGGCGCGTGAGATGCGCCCCCACGTCGAGGAGCTCTCGCGCCTCGCCGACACGTTCACGAGCTGCCATCCGAACGCGGGACTCCCGAACTCCTTCGGCGGCTACGACGAGGAGCCGGAGACGACGAGCGCGCTCTTGCGCGAGCTGGCCGAGGCGGGGCTCGTAAACGTCGTCGGCGGCTGCTGCGGGACGACGCCCGACCACACACGGGCGATCGCGGCCGCCGTCGACGGTCTCCCGCCGCGAGACGTTCCTGCGCGCCGCGGCATCACTCGCTTCAGCGGCCTGGAGCCGTTCTCGATCTACCCGGGGGCCAATTTCGTGATGATCGGCGAACGGACGAACGTCACGGGCTCGGCGCGGTTTCGCCGACTCGTCGAGGCAGGCGACTTCCAGGCCGCGACGGGAGTTGCGCTCGAGCAGGTTCGCGGCGGCGCGAACGTCCTCGACGTGAATATGGACGCCGATCTCCTCGACTCCGAGGCGGCGATCACCACGTTCCTGAATCTCGTCGCCACGGAGCCCGAGGTCGCTCGCCTCCCGATCATGGTCGACTCCTCGCGCTGGTCGGTGATCCGCGCCGGGCTCAAATGCATCCAGGGCAAGGGGATCGTGAACTCGATCAGCCTCAAGGAGGGGGAGGAGGACTTCCTCGCGAAGGCGGCCGAGGCCCGGCGCTTCGGCGCGGGGGTGGTCGTCATGGCGTTCGACGAGCGAGGGCAGGCGGAGACGGTCGAGCGGAAGGTGGAGATCTGCGGGCGCGCCTACGACCTCCTCACCGAGGAGGCAGGGTTCCCGCCCGACGACATCATCTTCGACCCGAACATCCTCGCCGTCGCGACGGGGATCGAGGAGCACAACGAGTTCGCGAAGGCGTTCATCGAGTCGATTCCACAGATCAAGGAGCGCTGTCCGGGCTCGAAGGTCTCGGGCGGCGTCTCCAACCTCTCGTTCTCCTTCCGCGGGAACGAGGTCGTCCGTGAGGCGATCCACTCAGCGTTCCTCTACCACGCGATTCGCGCCGGGCTCGACATGGGGATCGTGAACGCTGGCCAGCTCGTCGTCTACGAGGACATCCCGCCCGACCTCCTCGAGCACGTCGAGGACATCATCTTCGACCGTCGCGCCGACGCGACGGAGCGCATGGTCGCGTTCTCCGAGCAGGTGCGGGGCGAGGGGACGAAGCGGGAGCTCGACCTCTCGTGGCGAGAGGCGCCCGTCGAGGAACGGCTCGCGCACGCGCTCGTCCACGGGATCGTCGACTTCATCGAGGAGGACGCCGAGGAGGCGCGGTTGCGCTACGCGCGGCCGCTCGACGTGGTCGAGGGACCGCTCATGCGCGGGATGCAGATCGTGGGGGATCTGTTCGGATCGGGGAAGATGTTCCTCCCGCAGGTCGTGAAGAGCGCGCGAGC
>JALZFU010000356.1 GCA_030861385.1 Actinomycetota bacterium | reverse complement strand
GCGTCTCCACGCCGCGCCGCTGCGCGTCCCGGACGAGGCTCGCCGGCGGATAGAAGCCCATCGGCTGCGCGTTCAAGAGCGCGCAGAGGAACTCGGCCGGGTACCGGTGGCGAAGCCACGCCGACTGGTACGCGAGGAGTGCGAACGCCGCCGCATGCGACTTGGGGAAGCCGAACGAGGCGAAGCCGTTGATCTTCCCGAAGACGAGTTCGGCCGTCTCACGCGGCACGCCGCTCGCCGCCGCGCCGTCCAGGAACCGCTCGCGGTACGCCTCGATCGCAGCCTCGGAGCGCTTGCGGCTCATCGCGCGCCGAAGGCCCTCCGCCTCGCCGACGCCGAATCCGGCGAGCGCGACGGCGACGTCGAGGACCTGCTCCTGGAAGATGATCGTCCCGAGCGTGTCACGAAGACACTCGGCGAGGAGCGGGTGGTCGTACGGCACCTCGTAGTCGGGGTCCTCGCGGATCCGCTGTCGCCGCTCGACGTACGGGTGGACGGCCTTCCCCTGAATCGGCCCCGGACGAACGAGCGCGACCTGGACGGTCAGGTCGTCGAGGTTCTCGGGTCGTGTCCGCAGGAGGCTCTGCATTTGCGCTCGGCTCTCGATCTGAAAGAGCCCGACCGTGTCGGCCTCCTGGATCTCTCCGTAGACGTCGGGGTCGTCGAGTGGTATCCGCGAGAGGTCGATCGTCTCGCCGCGCAGGCGCACGATCTGGTCGACGCACTCCTCGACCGCGGAGAGCATCCCGAGCCCGAGAAGGTCGATCTTGAGGAAGCCCGCGTCCTGGCACGAGTCCTTGTCCCACTGGCAGACCTGGCGCCCTTCCATGGCGGCCGGCTCGATTGGAACGAGGTCGGAGAGCGGTCGCGTCGAGATGACCATCCCGCCCGGGTGCTGCGAGAGATGGCGCGGGAGGCCCGCGATCTCGCTGCAGAGCTCCGCGAAGGCGCGCCAGCGGGGCGAGCGGCGGCGGCGCTCGGCCTCGGGGAGGAGCGCCATCTCTTCGGCCACCCTGCGCGCATTCCAGCCGTCCGAGACGCGCGCGAGGCGCTCGAGCTCGGCGTACGGGAGGCCGAGCGCCTTGCCGACGTCGCGGATCGCACCGCGCGCGCGGTAGGTCGCGAAGCTCGCGACGAGGGCCGAGTGCTCCCGGCCATAGCGGTCGCAGACGCCGACGATCAGCTTGTCGCGGATGTCCCGCGGAAAGTCGAGGTCGATGTCCGGGACGGCGACGAGCTCGCGGTTCAGGAAGCGTCCGAGCGCGAGGTCGGCCGAGACCGGGTCGACGTGCGAGAGACCCGTCAGGTAGCAGACGATCGAGCCGACCGAGCTTCCGCGCCCCCGCCCCGGCGGGAGGAGATGGCGCGGCGAGCCGGGCCCGCGCACCTCGACGGCCACCTCGCGCGCGAGCTCGAGCACCTCCCAGTGCAGGAGGAAGAACCCTGAGAGCCCGAGCTCGGCGATCAACGCGAGCTCCTCTCGGAGCCGCGCGTCGGCGCGGTCACGGAGGGGATGCCGCGCATCCCGGTAGCGCTCGTCGAAGGCGGCGCGCGTTACCCGGGCGAGCTGGACGTCGGCGGGGTCGGGCCCGTCGGAGAAGTCGGGGTAGCGGTAGCCGAGCTCCGCGGTCAGGTCGAACGCGAGCCGCTCGGCGAGGTCGCTGCTCGCGCGGATGGCGTCGCGGTCGTCCGGCCAGCGGGCGGTGACGTCGTCGGGTGCGAGGAAGGCGCACTCGTCGTTTCCACGCCGCTCCGGCTCGCACCCTTCGAGCGGCGCGCGGTTCTTGACGGCGACGAGGACGTCCTGGAGGGCGGTCCGCCTCGGCGCGTGCGCGTGGACGTCTCCGGTGACGATCGTGGGAAGGCCGAGCGCCTCGGCGAACGCGCGCAGGGCGGCGTTTCGACGTGCGTCGCCCCGGACGAGCGGGCGCTGGAGCTCCACGTAGAAGCGGTCGGGCGTGAAGGCGCGCGCGAGGCGCGCGGCGCCGTTCGGGTTTTTGACGGCGAGGCCGTGGCGGGCGCAGCCGGAGAGGCAGACGAGTCCCTCGTTTCGCTCCTCGAGGTGCGCTTGGTCGAGCCGCGGCTCGAGGCGACGGCCCGCGTGCGCGAGCGTGAGGAGTCGGCAGAGGTTCGCGTAGCCGCGGGCGCTCTCCACGAGGAGCGTGACGTGCGAGTCGTCTGCGAGCGTGACCTCCGCCCCCGTGATCGCGCGGACGCCGAACGCCTTCGCGGCGTGCGCGAACTCGAGCGAGCCGTAGACGCCGTTATGGTCGGTCAGGGCGAGCGCCGGGTAGCCGAGCTCGGCCGCCGCCAAGACGAGCTCCTCGGGGCGCGAGGCGCCGTCGAGGAACGAGTAGGCGCTGTGGCAATGGAGCTCGACGTAGGGCGAGGAAGTCGTCACGCCTCGTCACGCTCCAGCCACGTTTCGCGCCCCACCAGCGCGCCGGCGAGGGCTATCGTGACCGATGAGGGGTAGCTCGGCGGGGGTCCCCGGGGTAGATGGATCTCGTGCACGCGAGATGTCGTGTTCTCGGCGGAGGCGAAAGCTGCTGGCGTAGAGTCGGCGCCGATGGATCCCGTCTTCCTCCGGCCCGGTGACGGCGAGGCCATCAGCGACCGCGCCGAGCGGACCGTCCTCCTCTTGGCCGACGCCGAGCGCGTCGCCGTCACGTGGTCGCGCTACGCGGTCGGTGAGCGCGGCCCCGATCCGCACATCCACCGCCGCCACACGGACGCGTTCTACGTCCTCGAGGGCTCGGTCGTCGTCGGGCTCGGCCCGCAGGCCGCCCAGACGGTCGAGGCGGGCGCGGGCTCGCTCGTCCTCGTCCCCGCCGGGGTCGTCCACACGTTCGGGAACGAAGCGGCGGACGAGGCTCGTTTCCTCAACATCCACGCGCCGGGGATGGCGTTCGGCGAGTACCTCCGCGCGATGCGCGACGGGCGCGACGAGGACGTCGCCCGGTTCGACGCCTTCGATCCGCCGGCGGAAGGCGGCCGACCGGCCTCTGACGCCCTCGTCCGCGGGGCCGACGAGGGCGAGACGATCGCCACCGGCGCGACGCGGACGACGTTCAAGGCCGAGCGCTCGGACGGCGACGGGACGTTCTCGCTCTCGGAGACTCGCCTTCTGCCCGACTTCCAGGGACCGCCGCTCCACCGGCACAAGACGTTCGTCGATTGCTTCTACGTCCTCGAGGGGACGCTCACCGTCCAGATCGACGACGACGCGCACGACGCTCCGGCGGGCTCCTTCACGCTCGTTCCGCCCGGGACGGCGCACACGTTCTCGAACTCCGGCGACGAGCCCGTCCGCGCAGTCAACCTCACGGCGCCGGGAGGCTTCGAGCAGTACGAGAAGGAGGCGGCCCGCGCGACCGGCGATGGGCGGCCGGATCCCCAGCGTCTCGCCGCGATCGCCTCGAAGTACGATTTCGAGGTCGTCGTCCAGCCGTACTAGGGGCGCGAAGCGAGCTCGTAGCGCTCGCCGACGTGCGACGTGCGCCGGCTGACCGTGACGCGCCAGGCCGTCGCTCTCGGCCTGTCGGGCGCTTCGAGCCAGGCGAAGAGCTCGGGAATCGGAGAGCGGCGAGCGCACCGACGATTGGCTCTCCCTCACGCGCCCCGCTGGGCGAACCATCCTCCCCCCTCCTCGTCGTGGAAGACGACGGCGTTTTGCCCGCTCTCGAGGACGACGTCGAAGTACCGTCTCCGTACGGCCTCTTCCGTCCACCAGCGGTCGACGACCCGCCACTCCTCGCGGACGCGAGCGACCGGCAGGCGGTTGACGGTCACCGGCGCGGCGCCCCGGCCGACGCCGCGCGTGACGACGAGAGCCGGCTGGGGCTCGTTCAGTCGTCGCGCGGGACGAGAATCGCCCTGCTTTCCGGAATCCGCGACCACGGTGCCACCTCCACCACGCTGCAGACGGCGTCGAGCCCCACGCCGACACGCGTCTGGCGAAGACCCTCGCGGAGCCGGTCCCGAAGCCGGCTCCCGCGCGGCCGGACGATCTCGGCCTGCGTCCCGACCGACTCCGTGAGCTCGCCGAGCTCGAGGCGAAGGGCGACGACCGGAGCGACGAGCTCCGCGAGCTTCGGCCGCAGCGCGATCCGGAGC
>JALZFU010000350.1 GCA_030861385.1 Actinomycetota bacterium | reverse complement strand
GTGCCGCGCTCGCGACGACGCTCTTCGAGGAGCTGGGACCGCCGGGGACGGTCTTCCTGCGGACGCTCTTCGCAGCGATCGTCCTCGCGCTCCTCGCGCGTCCCCGCTCCTGGCGCGCCTGGCGAGGTGGGCCGCTTCGCTTCGCGCTCGGCCTCGGCGTCGCGCTCGCCGGCGTCAACTCGCTCTTCTACGAGGCGATCGACCGGGTGCCTCTCGGCGTCGCCGTGACGGTCGAGTTCCTCGGGCCGCTCGCGGTCGCGGTCGCGGGGTCACGGCGCCGGCTCGACTTCGTTTGGATCTTGCTCGCCGGTTCCGGCGTCGCCCTCCTCGGAAGCCCGACGGTCGACGTCGATCGCTTCGGCTTCCTGCTCGCCCTGGCCGCTGGATTCTTCTGGGCCGCGTACATCGTGATCGGAAAGCGACTCGGAGCGACGTGGCCGCTCGGACCGGGGCTCGCCGTCTCGATGGCGTTCGCCGCGATGCTCGTGGCGCCGGCCGGAGTCGCGTCGGGCGGGGGCGACCTCGCGTCTCCCCGCCTCGCGATCCTCGCGCTCGCGGTGGCGGTGCTCGCCTCGGTCGTCCCGTACGCGCTCGAGCTCGCCGCTCTTCGCCGCCTCGCGACCTCGACCTTCGGCATCCTGATGAGCTTGGGACCCGCCGTTGCGGCCCTCGCGGGCGCGATCTTCCTCTCCCAGCGCCTCGGCCCCGTGGAGCTCCTCGCGATCGCCCTCGTGGTCGCCGCTTCCGTCGGCGCGAACCGCGGCGCCGCGCCGCGGGCCGCGCCCGACGCCTGACGCGAATAACCGGGTGGCCAAGAGGGAACACGGAGGTATGACGATCGGAGAGACGAAAGACGCGACGACGCAGGCCCAGATCGAGGCGCTCTTCGACCGCGGCGAGGAGCACGGCTGCGTCAACCTGAGCGAGTTTCACCAGCTCGTCCAGACGCTCGAGCTGGACGAGGACGAGGCCGAGGCGCTCTACGACCGCCTCGCCGAGCGCGGCATCGAAGTGACCGACGACTGCGGGCGCGAGGCCGCGGACGCGACGTACGTGAACGGCGACCTCGCCTCGTCGACGACCGACGCGCTCCAGCTCTTCCTGAACGAGGTCGGGCGCTATCCGCTACTCACGGCCGAAGAGGAGGTCGACCTCGCGAAGCGGATCGAGCGCGGGGAGAAGGAGGCGAAGGACCGGATGATCAACTCGAACCTCCGCCTCGTCGTCTCCATCGCGAAGCGCTACCAGGGTCACGGCCTCGGGCTCCTCGACCTGATTCAGGAAGGGATCATCGGCCTCATCCGCGCGGTGGAGAAGTTCGACTGGCGGCGTGGCTACAAGTTCTCGACCTACGCGACTTGGTGGATCCGCCAGGCGGTGCAACGGGGCGTCGCGAACAAGGCGCGGACGATCCGAATCCCGGTCCACATCGTCGAGCGCGAGCAGCGGATCGCGCGGGTCGCGCGCGAGCTGACCGCGAAGCTCGAGCGCGAGCCGACCGACCAGGAGATTGCGAAGGCCGCCAAGCTGTCGCTGAAGCAGGTGCGCGAGGTGCGAGACGCCGCCCGCGCGGTCGCGAGCCTCGACAAGCCGGTCGGCGAGGACGAGGGCGGCACCGCGTTCGGTGATCTCTTCGCGAGCGGGCAGGCGCCCGAGGAGGAGGTCAGGGTGAGCCTCGAGGAGACGACGCTCCGAAGCGCCGTCTCCGAGCTTCCCGAGCGTGAGCGGAACGTGATCCAGCTCCGCTATGGGATCGACGGCGACGATCCGCAGTCGCTCGAGGAGATCGGGCGGCGGCTCGGCATCACGCGTGAGCGCGTGCGCCAGATCGAGGCGCAGGCGCTCGAGCGGCTCGCCGTGAACCGCGAGATCGAGGCGCTTCGGGAAGCGGCGTAGAGCGCGGTCGGCGTCGCCTCAGGCGCGGTCCGCGAGACCGCTGACGCCCGCCTGCCCCGCGCAGTGCGCGCAGCAGAAGATGCGCCCACCGCCCTCGACGCCGTGTCCGACGATCCGGCAACCGCAGTTCGCGCACGTCGGCGCCAGCGCGTGGATCGCGCACTCGAAGGAGTCGAAGACGCGCTCTTCGCCGCCGGGCCCGACGATTCGGAACGCCTTGTCGTAGTCGTTCCCGCAGACCTCGCACCGCGGCACGCCGCCGATCCTATCGTTGCGCGCGATCGAACGTACGTTCTAGAATGAGAGGCCGTGGCGCGGGCGACGTACCTCGAGGACACCTGCAAGTCGGCGTTGAACCGCGTCCCCGACGCGAGCCGCGTGCCGTTTCGGTGGACGGTCAACCCGTACCGCGGCTGCACGCACAGCTGCCACTACTGCTTCGCGCGCGCCTTCCACTCGTACCTCGACCTCGGCGTCGGTGAGGACTTCTCGTCCAAGATCGTCGTCAAGACGAACGTGGTCGAGGCGCTCCGCCGCGAGCTCGCGTCGCCCCGGTGGGGCGGCGAGACGGTCGCGATGGGCACGGCCACCGATCCGTACCAACACTGCGAGGGCCGCTACCGGCTGACACGCGGCGTCGTCGAGGCGCTCGCAGACTTCGAGAACCCGATGTCGATGCTGACGAAGTCGACGATGATCGTCCGCGACCTCGATGTCTTTCGGCGACTGAACGATGTGACGAACGTGGCGGTCGCGATGAGCGTCGGGACGCTCGACGAGCAGGTCCGGAAGGTCGTCGAGCCCGGCACGCCGCCGGGGAGGCGGCGCCTCGAGATCCTCGGGCGGTTCGCGGAGGCGGGGATCAGGACGACCGTCCTCGTCGCGCCGATCCTGCCGGGTCTGACCGACGACGACGAGCACCTGGACGCCGTCCTCGCAGAGTGCGCGCGCGTCGGGATCGCAAACGCGGCGCCGATCGCGCTCCACGTCCGGCCAGGGATCCGCGCGCACTTCCTTCCGTGGCTCGAGCGCGCGTACCCGGAGCTGGTGCCGCTCTACGTCGAGCTCTATGGAACGCGGGCGTACGCCCCGAAGAGCTACCAGGAGGAGCTGGGGAAACGCTTCGCCGCGCTTCGCGAGCGCCGCGGGATCGGCACGAGCCCGTACCGCCGCGAGGTGTCGACGGAGCCGCGGGGCCAGCTCGCCCTCGCCGTGTAGTGGCTTCCGCGTTGCTGGTCTCCGCCACCGGCTAGGCGACGAGCGCGCCGCAGACGTAGAGCTTGTCGCCTCGGACAACCGATTCGTCCAGGAGCCGGTGGCGCTGGATCTCCTTCGGGCGGAGGATGTGGACGACGTCGTGGCCGCGCGCGGCGAGAAGCTCCGCGATCAGGCGACGGTGGCAGCGCCACCAGAGCGTCTCCGCGCACAGGAAGCACGGCCGCTCCTCGGCGAGCGCCCGCGCGAGCGCCTCCTGCCACGTCGGCGTTCCCATCCGGGCGGCGTACGAGCGAAACGCGGGCGTCTCGATACACGGGAAGCGCTCCTCGCCCGGCTCGCCGCTTCGGCGCCCGCCGAGCTCGACCTCGTGTCGGTATGCGATTCCTGCTCCCGCGAGCGCGGCCGCGAGCTCGGCACGATCGAACTGTGGGTGGCGGCGGGACGAGGGGAACCGGCGGACGTCCACGAGCGTCCGGACACCGGCCGCTTCGAGGCAGGCGAGCAGCTCCTCCGCGGGGCGGGCTCCGTGCCCGATCGTGAAGACGCGTGAAAGCGCTACCCGGTTTTGACTCGCCACCACGTGGGGTACCAGGGCTGAGAGGCGGAAACGACGGGGGAACGAAGATGGGCCAAGACCAACTTCGCGAGAAGCTCGTCGCCTACATCCAGGACGCGCACGCGATGGAGCAGAACGTGCTCCAGATGCTCGGCTCGATGATCGCGACCACCCACGACGAGGAGATCCTGAACGAGCTCGAGCACCACCGGATGGAGACCGAGCGGCACGAGCAGCTGCTGCGAGAGCGGCTGGCGGCGCTCGGACGCGGAACCTCGACGCGGAAGGAGCTGCAGTCGCTCGCCGGCGCCCTCATGAAGGGCGTCGCCGATCAGGTGCGTGGCGACAAAGCCGGAAGGAATGCGCGCGACGGCTTCGTCACCGAGCACATGGAGGTCGCGGCGTACGAGCTCCTCGAGCGACTCGCTCGCCGGGCCGGCGACGAGGAGACGGCCGAGATCGCGCGCCGAAACAGGGCGGACGAGGAGGCGATGGCCCAGAAGATCGCGGCGAACTGGGATAAGTTCGTCGACCTCACGCTCGCCGAGGAAGGGATCAAGGTCTGAGAGGAAGGAGGAGCATGGGCTCGATCAGGGATTTGATGACGACCAACCCCACGACCTGCGAGACGTCCTCGACGATCACCGACGTCGCGAAGGTCATGAAGGACGAGGACGTCGGGCCGGTTCCCGTCACCGAGGGCGGACGCCTCGTCGGCATCGTGACCGACCGCGACATCGTCGTCCGCGTCGTCGCGGAGGGGCGCGACCCGAGCTCGACGACGGTCCGAGAGATCGTCTCGAGCGACCTCGTGACGGTGCAGCCGGACACGAACCTGGAAGAAGCGCTCAACCTCATGGCGGAGCGGCAGGTCCGGCGCCTCCCGGTCGTCGAGGGCGACCAGCTCATCGGCATCGTCGCGCAGGCCGACATCGCGCGCGCGGCCGACGAGGAGCGGACGGGGGAGGTCGTCCAGCAGATCTCGGAATGAGGTCGGCGCCGTCCGGCGCCTCGACGTCCGGATAGGCGTGCGCATCGTCCACCGAGCGAAGGCGGGCCAGGCC
>JALZFU010000329.1 GCA_030861385.1 Actinomycetota bacterium | reverse complement strand
GGTCAGATCGGATTCGACGGTGACGCGGCGGGCGCGGTCGAGCTCGGCTCCCGTCAGCTCGGCAAGCCAGCCCGCGAGGCCGGACGCGGTGACGCCGGCAGCCCAGACGACCGCGCGGCTGGCGATCCGCTCTGCGCCGCCGTCCCGGCCGTCGAGCGTCACGCCCGCGGCGTCGATCCCGGTCACGGTGCGGCCCGTGAGGACGGTCACGCCGAGGCGCTCCAGCGACCGCTCGGCCTTCGCCGAGAGCGAGGGCGGGAAGCTCGTCAGGACGCGATCGTCGGCCTCGACGAGGAGGATCCGGGCCTGGCGGGGATCGATGGTGCGGAAGTCACGCCGCAGGGTGTCCCGCGCTAGCTCCGCGATCTGACCGGCCATCTCGACACCCGTCGGGCCGGCACCGACGACGACGAACGTGAGCCACGCGTCGCGTTCCTCGGCCTTCGGCTCGACCTCGGCGGCCTCGAACGCGGCGACGAGGCGGCTGCGAACGGCGAGTGCACTCTCGAGCGACTTGACCTCGGCGGCGTGCGTGCGCCACTCCTCGTGGCCGAAGTACGAGTAGTGCCCGCCGCCCGCGACGATCAGCGTGTCGTAGCCGAGCCGTTCCGGCGCCGGCACCGCTGAGACGCTGCGCAGTTGCAGCTCGCGCGCGTCGAGGTCGAAGTCCGCAACCTCGGCCAAGAGGACCCGGACGTTGCGGTCGCGCTTGAAGATGGCGCGGAGGGGATAGGCGATCTCGCCGGGCGAGAGCGCCCCGGTCGCGACCTGGTAGGTGAGCGGCTGGAAGAGGTGGAAGTTGCGGCGGTCGACGAGCGTGACCTCGACCCGCAAACGGCGCAGCTTCTTGACTGCTTGCAGGCCGCCGAAACCTCCGCCGACCACGACCACGTGGTGGTCCCGGGACGCAACCGACGACACGCTGCCCACTAGGTCCGCTGCATCCCTCGCGTCTCGGGGCGTGTGACGTCAGCGCCGGCGGGAACCCGGTCCCCGTGCCGGCGCCCCCGATCAAGGGATCTCAGCCGCGGGCGCGTGACGAGCGGCCCGGTATAGCCGCGTTCCAGCAGCACCAGCTCGCCGACAGAGCCACAGAGCAGCACACAGGCGTCTGCCAGCACCTGGTGGTCGTTGCTGAAGTGCAGCACGAGGCGTGACCGGTCAAGTCCCGAGACACTGACTCGGACGAGTGCTCCGACAGGCTGCCCTTCAAGACCGGCGGCGAGGCAGAAGTCTCCTGCGTAGTCGTGCACGGCGGCTAGACGGTGACTTCCAGCGAGCGAACTCCGACGAAGCCGATCCAGACGCGCGTGTCGTCTTTGAGGATCGTCATAAGGGCGTTGTCGCAGTGGAGGCAGCGCACAACCACCGCGGCTCCTCGGAAAACACGGCTCGCCCCGACCGGCTCGCGCGCGCCACAGCTCGTGCACGTCAGGATCGCCGTGGTCATCTCGACGGCGAACACGTCTTGAAGGAGACCGGCGATCGCGTTGCCGTCGACCATGAGTGCGTCCATTTCAGCCTCCCGTCGGTCCGAACCGCTCCGTCTTGACGCGCTCTGGGTCGTGGCCCAGTTGCACCAGCGTCCCCGCCACGGCCTCGACGAACGGCGTCGGGCCGCAGACGTAGACGCGGGGCAGCTCGACCGGGCTCGGGCCGACTTCGGCCAGCATCGCGGCATCGACGCGGCGGGCGTAGCCTGTCCAGTCGGGCGGTTGCGACCGCGTCAGCGTGTGCACGACGCACAGGCCATCTCCATGAAGTCGCGCGAGCTCGTCGCGGTAGATGATCTCGTCCCAGCTGCGCGACGAGATGAGGAGGCGCGCGTCTATGGCGCAGCCGGCTATGGCGCGCAGGCGGATCATCGCCATCAGCGGCACCACGCCCGAGCCGCCGGCGACGAGCAGCAGCGGCCCGCCCTGCGCCGGCTCCCAGACGAAGTAGCCGCCGACGGGGCCGCGGAGCTCGATCTGGTCGCCCTGCCGCAGCTCGTCGGTCAAGTACGGGGAGACCTCGCCATCCTCGAGGCGCTCCACCGTGAGCTCGATGCGGGTGCCGTCCGGAGCGGAAGCGATGGAGTAGCTGCGCTGCGCCTGGTAGCCGTCTTCGGCGGTCAGGCGCACGTCCACGTGCTGCCCGGCGCGGTGTCCGGGCCAGTCCGGCACGTCGAAGACGATCGTCTTGACGCGCGGAGTCTCCGTGACGACGTCGACGACCTCGGCGACCTGCCAGATCAGTCGCCCCAGTACCGCTGCTCGCGCCACGGATCGCCGTAGTTGTGGTAGCCGTTGACCTCCCAGAAGCCGGGCTCGTCGTAGGTCTGGAGCTGCAGGCCCCGCACCCACTTGGCGCTCTTCCAGAAGTAGAGGTGGGGGACGAGCATGCGCGCGGGGCCCCCGTGCTCGGGCTCGAGCGCCTCGCCGTCGTAGCCGAACGCGATCCAGGCCTTACCGCCGCTGACGTCCTCGAGCGGCAGGTTGGTCGTGTAGCCGCCGTCGCAGAAGGCGACCACGTACTCCGCCGACGTCTCGACTCCCGCGAGGAGCGTATCTAGGGACACGCCTTGCCAGACCGTGTCCAGCTTCGACCATTTGGTCACGCAGTGGATGTCGACCGTCACCTCTTCGCTCGGCAGCGCGCGAAACTCCTCCCAGGTCCAGCGGCGCGGCTCGTCCACCTCGCCGACGATCGAGAAGTCCCACCGCTCGAGCGGCGTGTGCGGCGTCGGGCCGGCGGAGAGGACGGGAAAGTCCCTCGTCACATACTGGCCGGGCGGCACGCGGGCGGGGTCCGCATCCTCACGAGGGCGGCCGTGGAACCCGCGCGAGACGAAGGACATCAGTGCCCTTCCTCGGCCGGGAGTTGCCGCAGGACCTTGCGAGCGGACTCCAGGTCTTCGGCGCGGACGATGACCTCCTGCGGACCGCCCGGCATGCCGTCAAACGAACCAGCTCCGTAGTTCGTCTGTCGGCGCGTGCATCTGATACCTGCGCTCGCCAGCAGGGAGCAAAGCAGTTCGGCCTCCGTCTCGGTCCCCGCTACCTCGACGACGACCAGATCGTCCGTAGACATGACTAGGCGACCAGTGGGAGTGTTTCGTCGCCGTCGAGCGCCCGGAGCCTCCGCACCCGCTCGGCGAGCGGAGGGTGGGTGGAGAAGAGCGTCGCGACGCCCTGTCTTCGCAGCGGGTTGACGATGTAGAGCGACGCGGTCGCCGGGTTGACCTCGAGCGGGACGGCCTGGGCGCGGCGTTCGAGCGTTTCGAGCGCATCCGCGAGCGGTCTGGCGCGCCCGAGGAGCTCGGCGCCGGTGGCGTCGGCCAGGTACTCACGCTGGCGCGAGACGGCGAGCTGAAGGAGCGACGCGCCGAGCGGCGCGAGGATGATCGTCCCGATCAGTCCCACCC
>JALZFU010000296.1 GCA_030861385.1 Actinomycetota bacterium | reverse complement strand
GCCTCGAGCGCTGACGAGCCCTATCCCGAAAGTCCACCGGTGCCGGAGCTACTCAGCGGGATAGCCAGCGGGGGCACATATGCATCATTGATGCGGAAGGCTCCAACGGCTCCATCGCGAGTACCTTAGAACCGATGGGGCGAACCGCGGGTGCGCACTCCGAGCCGTCCTCACCCCTTGGAGCCCTCGTCATGGTCGTGCGCATCGGGCGGCCGCACGGACGCATGAGAGAGCTTGTCGCCGAGACAGCACCGAGCTTGCCGATCCTCCTCGACTAGAAGTTGAGCACGCCCGGAGGTCAACTGTTGGTCCACGCGCGGTAGTCGCCCGTATCCGGCTGGTTGGCCCCGCGGTACCCGCCCTTGGCTCTTCGCCTGCTCGGGCTCAGCCTTGGCTGTCAGCTCGCGCGAGCGGAACCTCGGAACGAGGGACACGAAGCTGAATTCCATCAGCCGTGAACTCGGCTCGGTACGGCTTGTAGGTGACGAAGAATGTCTCGCCTGGCGCGATCGTCGGGGGTTCGTCGCCTGCGCGGGAGCAGGTGAGCGGAACTCCGGAGTCGTCGCACACGAGCTCGTCGGCGGAAAACAGCGGCTCCTTCTCGTCGATGCTGCGTTCGGCGATGGCGTAGACGGAACGCCCATACAGCGTTTCGCCGGCACTCAGCCCGTTCAATGTCTCCGCGTCGGGCACTGGTACACAGCGGGCGCCGTTGTCTGTGCAGGCGATCGTGTTCGGCCCCGCTTCGGCGAGTTCATTCATGCGAAGCGCGGTGGCGGCCTCCTGCCCCGTCAGCACCTGGAGGCCACTCGAATCCTCGCCTGCGCTTGACACCGCTACGCCGGCCGCCGCGAGCACGACGCCGACAGAGAGGAGCCCTACGAGGAGCGTCCTTTTTCGCATCTCGATCTCCTTCCTCGGCGTCTGCTTAGAGATTGGCGTCGATTCGGACGTTGGCCCAGTAGGTGCCGGAGCCCTTGTTCATAGCCCGTGACCCAACCCAGTCTTGCCTCCAATATGCGAGCTGGATGTCGTTCTCGGTGCAGCCGCCCGGAATGCTGTACTGGGACCAGGTTCCCGCGAGAGTCCTGAGATCGATCTTTAGGTTGCAGTTCGTGCGCTGGAGCCAGATCCAATGCCAGAACGGAGCATACGACTGAAGCTCGTAGTAGTACTCATTCGGCGAGAAGTAGCTGCTGGCATCCCAGTACTGCGCCGAGGCGGAGGCGGGAAAGGCCCAAGCCAGCCCGACAACGCCAAGTGCCACAACGCCGCGAAGCCGCCTGCGGATTCCTCGCATGTGAGCCCTCCTTCGAGTCGTCCGCAGCACCACCACGGCGTCACACAGATCAACGCGAGTCAAGAGGTGTCAACGACGGTCAGGATCACGGCCAAAACGCGCGCGGCCCTCTGAAAGCGCAGGTTCCCTTGCCAGCTGCCGCGATCGTGCCGCGTGCGTCGATGATCGTCTGCCCGTCGCTGTCGAGGATGCGCAAGGGGCCGGTCCAATCGCCGTCGGCGCACGGCACCGTCTTCAGTGACACGACAAAGAACCCACTCGTACCGACCGGCCGACTGAGCTCGTCGCCGTCCGGCGTCGTCAGCTGGATTGTCCTTGCCTGGGGGTCGGCTGCGCGTCCCGCCAGAACGAGCGTGGTCTCCCTGTCATCGTGACTTGCCGCGGCGACCAGGCCGAAGCTGACTACCGACTCGGCGGCGGCGCGAGACACGCACGTGCCGCCGCTGCGTAGCGAGGCTGGCCGTTTCCACGGCGTGCTCACCACAAGGCAGTAGCTGCCCTGGGCGTTCGTGGTCGCGAAGAGGTCAACGTTCCCGTCGGTGGCCACCCGGCGACCATTCGCAGGCTCAGGATTGAACCCGAGCTCCGGCCGATACCCGGCGAAATCCTCAGCAACCTCGGGTGGCGCAGCGTCGCCAGAAATCCAGCTTGACGCGGCCAGCGCAATACCGCCGCCAAGCGTGCAGAAGGCGACCGTGATGAGGGCTAGGCCGAGTCGCTTCTTCCGACGCTGCCCATTGA
>JALZFU010000282.1 GCA_030861385.1 Actinomycetota bacterium | reverse complement strand
CCCGCGGGCTGCGCTCGAGCTCGTTGCGGAGGACGTGCTCGATCTCCTGCGGACAGGCACGCCGGCGGACGAGATCGCCCTCGTCGCCCCGAACGTCGAGCGGTTTCGCGGCCCGCTCGAGACGGCGTTCGGCGCGTTTGGGATTCCGTACGCGGTCGAGGGGCACGTCCCGCTCGGACGGACGCCGTTCGGTCGCGCGCTCATCGCCCTTCTTCGCTTCGCCCGCCTCGGCGGCACCCGGCGCGATCTCTTCCTCTTCCTGCGAACGCGCTTCTCCGGCCTCCCTCGGAGTCGCGTCGACTTCGTCGAGGGACGGCTGCGCGGACGCGCCGTCGCCGACCCAACGCGCGTCGAGGAGGAGGCGCTGCGCCTCCTCGGCCATCCCATCCCCGCGATCGCGGGCGTGCGTGCGGCGCCAAGCGCGGCTGATGCGATCCGGACGGCAGCGAATCGAATGCTTCGTGCCGCGTACGGTCTCGCGTCGCCGCCGGTCGGCGAGGCTGCCACCCTCGATCTGCGTGCGCACGAGGCGGCGCGGAAGCTCGCCGACGAGCTGGACGGCTGGGCCGCGCTCTCGGAGGAGGCGCCCGACGACCACGCCCTCGCCTTGCTCGAGCGCGAGCGCGTCCGGCTCTCTCGCGCGCGCGAGCCCGGTCGCGTCGCCGTCCTCGACGTCGCGCGAGCGCGGACGCGGCGCTTCGCTGCACTCTTCTTCCTCGGACTGGAGGAAGGCTCGTTCCCGCGCCGGGCGGTCGAGACGCCCTTCCTTCCCGACGAGGAGCGGCGTCGTCTCGAAGACGCCGCGCCCGGGCGCCGGCTCGCCCGTCCGGACGCGCTCGCGCGCGACCGTTACCTCTTCTACACCGCGTGCACTCGCCCGTGGAGGCGCCTCACGCTCGTTCGCGAGGCCGCGACCGACGACGGGCGCCCGCGGGAGTCGAGCCCGTTCTACGACGAGGTGCGCTCGTGCTTCCAGCCGGGCGACGTCGCGCGCTGGACGCGGAAGCGGACGCTCGCGGCTCTCACGTGGGAGCTCGATCGGGCGCCGAGCGAGCGGGAGCGCCTGCGTGCGACCGCCTCGCTGGCTGCGAACGATGTCGACGAAGCCCACGCTCTCGCTCGCGCGAACGGCTGGGAGCGCCGGCTCGGTCGCGCGGTGGCGGCGTTCTCGCGCCCGACGCGGCTCGCGAACCCAGTCGTCCTCCGGGACCTCGCCGCGGGCGACCGCTTCTCCGTCACCGAGCTCGAGACGTTCGGGACGTGCTCCTCGATGTGGCTCTTCGACCGCGTCGTCGACCCGAAGGCAATCGACGCCGAGCTCGACCGGCGCCTGCGGGGCGCCGTCGCGCACCAAGCGCTCTACCGCTTCTACACCGGGTTGCCCAAGCAGCTCGGCCTCGACCAGGTTGACGCCGAGCACGTCGAGCAGGCGCTTCCGTTCCTGCGCCGATGTCTCGCCGAGGCGATCGAGGGCCAAGTGCGGCTCGACCTCTCCGAGCTCGACCGCTTCGAGCTCGAGGGGACGCTCGGACGCGAGCTCGAGCACTTCGTGCGGCAGGAGGTCGCGCTGCGCTTCCCGCTCGTCCCCCGTCGCTTCGAGGTGGTGTTCGGCACGCCGGGCGCCGCCGTCGAGCTGCAGCGCGGGCTCGATCTCGGCGGGTTCACCGTCTCCGGGAAGATCGACCGGATCGACGTCGACCCGCTGAGCGCGCGCGGGATCGTCCAGGACTACAAGTCGGGGAGCGGGGCGCACTCGGCCGCCCAGATCGAGTCGGAGGGACGCCTCCAGATCCCTCTCTACCTCCTGGCGCTTCGCGACCTCGTCGGGATCGAGCCGCTCGGCGGTCTCTACCGCGCGCTCGCCGGCTCGCGCGAGGCGCGGGGGCTCGTCCGTGCCGACGCCGCGGACGCCGTTCCCGGTCTCAAGCGCGGTGACTACGTCGAAGAGGGGGAGTTCCGCGCTTCCGTCGAGCGCGCGAGCGAGCGGGCGCGCGCGGCTGTCGCTCGGATCCGCTCGGGCGACGTTCGGCACGACCCGCGTGGCGGCTCGTGTCCCTCCTGGTGCGACCGCTGGCCGCTCTGTCGGGTCCCACGACCGTGACGATCGAGGCGCCCAACCGCGAGCAGCAGGCCGCGATCGACGAGTCGGGCGTCGTCTTCGTCTCGGCGGGGGCGGGGACTGGGAAGACGACTGTCCTCGTCGAGCGGTTCGCCCGCGCCGTGTGCGAGCGCGGGCTCTCGCTCGAATCCGTCCTCGTGATCACGTACACCGAGCGGGCGGCAGGCGAGCTTCGGTCGCGAATTCGCGAGCGGCTGGCCGCACAGGGCCGACCCGACCTCGCGCGCGACATCGACCGCGCCTGGATCTCGACCATCCACGGCTTTTGCTCGCGCCTGCTCCGGAGCCATCCGTTCGAGGCCGGGCTCGACCCGAGCTTCCGCGTGCTCGACGAGAACCAGGCGCGTGTCCTTCGCTCCGAGGCGTTCACCGACGCGCTGGCCCGGTTCTGCGCGTGCCGCTCGCCGGAGCGGCTCAACCTGCTCGCGACCTACGGCTCCACTCGGCTCGCCGCCATGCTCGCTGGTGTCTACGAGCGCCTCCGCTCGGCGGGCCGCCCGCTCGTGCTCGGCGCCGGGGAGCGGTGCCGCGCCGCCGACGCCCTCGCCTCCCTGCGTGAATGCGCCGAGGCGACGCTCGCGCAGGCGGCCGACGACGTCGAGGCGAGCGCCGCCATCGAGCGCGCCCTCGAGCTCGTTGCGGCAACAGACGGCGAGCCGCTTCTCGCGGAGACGCTCCTCGACCTCTCGGAGCTCCGCGTCACGCGCCGTTCCGAACGCTTGGCCTCCTACGACGAGGCCCTCGCGGCCGTCGTGTCGGCCGCGCTCGACGAGGTCGCGGCCCGCGACCGCGACCTCTTGCAGGACCTTCTCGGCGAGCTCGACGCCGCGTACCGAGAGGCGAAGGCGCGTGAGTCGGCGGTCGACTTCGAGGACCTGCAGCTCGCTGCGCGCGACGTCCTTCGTACGAACAGCGCGGTTCGCGAGCGCATGCGGTGGCGGTTTCGGTCGGTCATGGTCGACGAGTTCCAGGACACGAACCGTCTCCAGTGTGAGCTCGTCGACCTCCTCGCCTGCGAGGAGCTCTTCTTCGTCGGAGACGAGTTCCAGTCGATCTACCGCTTCCGCCACGCGGACGTCGAGGTCTTCCGCGAGCGCCGGGCCGCGAGCGCGGGCGTCCTCGCCCTGACGCAGAACTACCGGTCGCGCCCGGAGATCCTCGCGGTCGTGAATCACCTCTTCGGGACCGAGTTCGGCTCCGACTTCGAGCCGCTCGTCGCCGCGGCGCGCTTTCCGGAGCCGCTCTTTGGACCGGGCGTCGAGCTGCTCGTGACGGACAAGCAGAGCTACCGGGGCGCCGACGTCCACTGGCGGGTCGCCGAGGCTCGTCACGTCGCGCGCCGGGTACGGGAGCTCGTCGACTCCGGCGAGGCGTCGCCCGGCGAGATCGTGCTCCTCTTCGCCGCCGGGACGGATGCCGAGCGGTACGAGGAGGCGCTGCGAACGGAGGGGCTCCCGACGTACCGCGCCGCCGGCCGCGGGTACTTCGGTCAGCAGCAGGTCGTCGACCTCGTCGCTTACCTGCGCCTCCTCCAGAACCGCTACGACGACGACGCGCTCGTCACCGTGCTCGCGTCCCCGTTCGTCGGGGCCTCCAACGACGGGCTCGTCCTGCTCCGGCGGGCGGCGGGGCGGAGGCCGCTCTTCGCAGGCCTCGAGCGCGAGCTGCCGCCAGGCCTCGGACCACGCGACCGCCGGCTCTTCGACGCGTTTCGGCAGCGCTACGAACGGCTGGTGAAGCTCGCCGAGCGGGTCGGGCTCGAGCGCCTCTGCGAGCGGATCCTGGTCGAGCACGACTACGACCTCGCCGTGCTCGCGCAGTGGGACGGGCGCCGCCGCTACGCGAACCTCCGAAAGCTCGCCCGCCTCGCCCGCTCGTACGAAGCGCTCCGCGGCCCCGATATCGACGGCTTCGTCCGCTTCCTCCGCGACCAGGAGGCAGCGGGCGCCAAGGAGGTCGAGGCTGCCGCCGAGGAGGAGGGGTCGGACGCCGTCCGGCTCCTGACGGTCCACGCGGCGAAGGGCCTCGAGTTCAAGGTTGTCGTCCTCGCCGACGCCGGGCGGGTCCCGCCCTCGCCGGCGGCTGACGAGATCCTCTGCCTCCCCGACGGGCGCTTCGGCTTTCGCGTCATCGATCCGGCGACCGGCCGCCGTCTCGGCGCGTTCGGATGGGACGAGATGCGCGCCGCCGAAGAGAGCGCCGAGCAGGCCGAGAACCGCCGGCTCCTCTACGTCGCGATGACGCGCGCGATCGACCGCCTGATCATCTCGGGCGCGGTCGACCCGGCGAGCCGGCGCGACGAGCCGGCGCCTATCCATTGGATTCTCCGTCGGCTGGGCCTGGAGCTCGCCGACACGGAGGCGGCCGAGCTCGTCCGGGGTGACGCGGGCGTCCTCGTGCGCGTCGACCGTCCCGCTCCCGCCGCTCCCGGCGAGGCGTCGCCGGCCCCGGAGCCCCAGCTCCAGCTCTTCTCGCCGGCGAACGGAGGCGCCCCTCGGCAGGCTCCGGAGCTCCCCCCGTTCGCGCCCGTTCCCGAGCCCGCGCCGTTCGACGTGCGGCGCCTCTCGTACAGCGCGCTCGCACTCTTCGCTCGCTGTCCCTACCGCTTCTATGCAGAGCGCATCGCGGGCCTCTCGCCGGCGGACGGTGCCGGGACCGTGCCGGGCGGCGACGCCGGGCTCGCGGCGACCGAGATCGGCGACGCCGTTCACGTCCTCCTCGAGCTCGACGTCGCGTCGGCGGAGACGCGCGAACGCGTCCTCGCCCGCTACGGGGCCGCCACGGAGGAGGACCTCG
>JALZFU010000235.1 GCA_030861385.1 Actinomycetota bacterium | reverse complement strand
GCCGCGGTTCCCGCGCGGCCGGGGCGCCTCCCTCGCCGGCGTTCGGCGGTCAGCGAAGCAGCCGCGAGAGACGGCGGTCCTTGAGAACCCGGCCGCCCGTCTGGCATCCGGGGCAGTAGTAGATCGTGTGCTCGTCGAAGTCGACGCGCGCGATCGGCGCCCCGCATGCCGGACACGGCCGGCCGAGCCGGTCGTGGATCCGGTATGCCTTCGCGTCGCCGGCGCCCCGGAGTCGAAGCTCGAGCCCCTCCGACAGAGTCTCGCCGACCGCCCGGGCCAGGCGCTCCACCTCCTCGCTCGTGAGGTCGGTCGAGAGCGCGTACGGCGAGAGGCGAGCGCGGTGCAAGATCTCGTTCGCCCACGCGCGTCCGATCCCCGCGAGCGCGCGCTGGTCGCGAAGGAGCGGGTGGAGCCGGCGCGACTCGCGTGCGAGGATCTCGCCGAGCCGATTCGCGTCGAGCTCGAGCGGGTCGGGGCCAAGGTGGCCGAGCTCGGCGTCGACCGCATCCGGCCGGTAGAGGCCGACCCGCGCTCGCTTCTTCGCGCCCGCCTCCGTGAGGACGAGCGCCCCGCCGTCGGCGAACTCGAGCTGGAACGCGGGCTTCTTCGGCCGCTTGCCCCCCGGGACGACGTACGCGAGGCGACCCGCCGTCATGAGGTGGACGTGGAGGACGAGCTCGCCGTCGTCCGTCGGGAAGAGGAGGTGCTTTCCCCGTCGTCGCGAGCCGGCGAGCCGGCGGCCGGCCAGCGCGGCGAGCGGCGGGTCGTACGTCTTCAGAGTGGCGACGTGCGCCGGGCCCGCGCTCGCGATCGGGAACGCGCGCACGGGGCGGTCGAGCGCGCGGCGAAGCGCCTCGACCTCGGGGAGCTCAGGCAAGCACCCTCGCCGCCCGGGGCGGGACTCGTCCTGCCCCGCGATCGATCGGAATACGCTGACGCTCCATGGCCGGCCCGATCAGCGTAGTCGTGGAGCGGGGCGGCGTCGTCGAGTCCCGCCATCGCGTCCACGTCGTCACCGTCCGCCGGGGAAAGGTGGTCGAGACGGCCGGCGACCCGGACCTCGTCGCGTTCATGCGCTCTGCCGCGAAGCCCCTCCAGGCGCTTCCGCTCGCCCGCGAGGTTCCCGAGCTCCCGGACCGGGAGCTCGCAATCGCATGCGCGTCCCACGAGGCGAGCGAGGAGCAGCTCGACTGCGTGCGAGCCCTCCTCGATCGGTCGGGGTCGAGAGAGGACGAGCTCGAATGCGGCGAGGAGCAGGGTTCGAAGCTTCGCCACAACTGCTCTGGCAAGCATGCGGCGATGCTCCTACGTGCCAAGCGAAACGCGCTGCCCCTGCCCGGCTACCGCCTTCCAGCACACCCGCTCCAGCTCGAGCTCCGTCGCGTCGTCGCCGACGCCGTCGGCGCGCCCGACGACGCGATCCCGACCGCGACCGACGGGTGCGGCGTCGTAACGTTCGCCCTCTCCCTCACCGCGATCGCGACCGCGTTCGCACTCCTGGCGGCGGGCGAGCTCGCCGGATCGACGAGCGTCGTCGAGGCCATGCGCCGCCGGCCCGAGCTCGTCGGCGGGCCGACCTCGCCGGACACGGCGCTCATGCGCTCCCTGGCCGGCGCGGTCGTCAAACGGGGCGCCGAGGGGATCCTCTGCGCGGGGCTCGACGATGCGACCGGCGTCGCCGTCAAGGTCGAGGACGGGGGGAACCGAGCGGCCGGCCCCGCCCTGGCGCATGTCCTCGGGGTGGAAGGGTTGGCCGCGGCGACCGTTTTCAACAGTCGGGGCGACGCCGTCGGGCGCGTATTTGCTCGCACATAAACGCGGGTTCCCGGTTTTCCCCAGGTCCCGGTAATATCGCGCCCCGCGTCATGCTGTGAGCCGGGGAAGTCCGCCGCGGAAGCTCGCCGGCTCTTTTCGTTCCAACGGTTCGTGTCCGACGGTAACGACAAAGGCGAGGTCTAGATGCTCACAGTCGACATCACGCTGCCCGATATCGAAGAGCTGCACAAGCTCGTCGTCGAGGGACAGGAAAAGGGCTTCCTTACCTACGACGAGATCGTTACGGGCCTCGAGGAGGTCGACCTCACCAAGGAGCAGATCGAGGACTTCTACACCTACCTGATCGACCACGGCGTCGAGCTCGTGGAAGGCGTCGAACACAAGACGCCCCCGCACGAGCAACCGGCGCTCGCCGAGGACGAAAAGGCGGCGCCGAAGCTCGACCTGACCGTCGAGCCCTCGCTCGACTCGCTCCGTCTCTACCTGCGCGAGATCGGCAAGGTCCCGCTCCTCACGGCCGACCAAGAGGTCTATCTGGCCAAGCGGATCGAGCGCGGCGACATGGCCGCGAAAACGCAGATGATCGAGGCGAACCTTCGCCTCGTCGTCTCGATTGCGAAGGCGTACCTCGGGCGCGGCCTCTCCTTCCTCGACCTGATCCAGGAGGGATCGCTCGGCCTGATCCGGGCCGTCGAGAAGTTCGACTACCGCAAGGGCTACAAGTTCTCGACCTACGCGACGTGGTGGATCCGGCAGGCGGTGACGCGCGCGATCGCAGACAAGGCTCGGACGATCCGTATCCCGGTGCACATGGTCGAGAAGCTGAACAAGGTCGTGCACATCGAGCGCCAGCTCGTCCAGCGACTGGGTCGGGAACCACGCCCCGACGAGATCGCCGACGAGCTCGAGATCGCGACGGAGGAGGTGCGAGAGATCCTCCGCATGGCCCAGCTTCCGGTCTCCCTCGAGAAACCGATCGGGGAGGAAGAGGAGTCCGAGCTCGGCGACTTCGTCGAGGACGAGCAGGCCGAGTCGCCGTTCGACTCGGCGTCGGTCCACCTCCGCCGCGAGGACATCGACCGCGCGCTCGATTCGCTCCCGGCGCGCGAACGCAAGGTGATCGAGCTCCGCTTCGGCCTGCTCGGCGACCAGCCGCGGACCCTCGAGGAGGTCGGACGCGCCTTCGGCGTGACGCGCGAGCGGATCCGTCAGATCGAGAACCACACTCTGAAGAAGCTCGAGTCGCTCCCCGAGGCCCAGGGGCTCAAGGACTGCATGTAACCGTCCCCGCGGGCGGCGCGAGGACGAAGACTAGGCGGCGGGGTTTGCTTCCCGCGGTTCGCCGATGCGGTCGAAGGCGACGAAGAGGCGGCAGTGCGGGCACTTGAAGCCCTGGTAGCGGGCGGCGGCGCCGGTCAGTCGCTTGGAGGCGAACGTCTTCCCGCAATGCGGGCAGACGACCTCGTACACCGCACCTTCGTCCGGCTGCTCGGCCACGGTGCCAGGATAGCTGGCAGAACCTGGGCCGACCCTCCGCTTACGGTTTCCGTATGACGCCTGCGCGCCGGATCGCGCTCGTCTCGGTGCTCGCCGCCGTCGTCCTCATCGTGGTCAAGCTGGCGACGGGCCTCGCCACGGGAAGCCTCGGCCTCCTCTCCGAGGCCGCCCACTCGGGGACCGACCTCGCTGCCGCGATCCTCACCTTCTTCGCCGTCGGGGTCGCCGTTCGGCCCGCCGACTCCGGACACCCCTACGGCCACGGGAAGGCCGAGCATCTCGCGGCGCTCGCCGAGGCGAGCGTGCTCGTCGTCGTCAGCCTCGTGATCGCAGGGAGCGCGATCGGCCGCCTCGCTGCCGGCGACCCCCCCGAGCTCGACGTCTCCTGG
>JALZFU010000233.1 GCA_030861385.1 Actinomycetota bacterium | reverse complement strand
GCCTCGGCGACCCCGTCGACTCTGATCCTGACCTCTGGATGACCGCCGGCGGCGACGACGCGTCGGTAGGTCGAGTGAACCAGCGGGGCGGCGAGCGGGGTCGCGTCGATGACGACGAGATCGCCTGGGCGGACGGCCGTCGAGTACGAGACGGCGACGTCGGCGAGCGCCTCGACGCGCGGGTCAGCCACCGTCGCTGACAGCTGCGACCGCGCGCGGCTCCTCGACGAATGTCCCCGCCTTCCAGACGAGCTCGCCGTCGGCGTACACCTCGCCCTCTTCGCGCAGGTCGCAGATCATGTCCCAGTGGAGGGCGGACGAGTTCTTCCCGCCCGCCTGGGCGAATCCGGCGCCGAGGGCGAGGTGGATCGTTCCCCCGATCTTCTCGTCGAGGAGGATGTTCCGCGTGAAGCGGTCGATCTCGTAGTTGAGGCCGAACGCGAACTCCCCGAGGACGCGCGCCCCGGCATCGAGCTCGAGCAAGCGCGCCAGGTAGGCGTCGCCCCGCAATGCCTCGGCTTGCACGACCCGGCCGTCGTCGAAGCGGAGCCGAATGTCCTCCACCTCGCGGCCCTGGAATATGGCTGGGAAGGTGTAGCGGATCTCGCCCCGGGTCTCCGTCTCGACGGGGCTCGTGAAGACCTCGCCGTCGGGGAGGTTGAACCGCCCGTCCGCCGGAAGCCACTTCCGTCCGGCGACGCCGACCCGGAGGTCGGTATCCGCCCCGAGGATGTGAAGCTCCTCCACCGGCTCGAGCTCGGCGGCCCTCGCGGCGAGCGCACGTGCTGTTTCGCGCCAGTGCGCGACCGGGTCCTCCCGATCGGTGTGGCAGGCCGCGAAGAAGAACGCCTCGTACTCGTCGAGCGACATGTCCGCGTCCTGTGCGTGCGCCTGCGAGGGATGGAGCGTGCCGCACCAGCGCAGCTCGCCCTTGGCAATGCGCTCCCACCGGCGGTTCGAGAGCCGCCGCTGGGCCGCGATCAGGGCGGTGTGCTTCCGCTCGTCGGCGCGTGAGAACGATTTCGTGTTCGTCTCCGACCAGATCGTGACGATCGCGTCGACCGCCTCGATCTCATGCCACTGGACGGGCGAGATGTACGAGATCTGCTCGTCGGAGCCCTCGGCGACGAGCGTCTCGGCGAGGCCGTCGAGCGTCAGGTTCGTGTACGGGAACGCGCCGGCCCGAAGCGCCGAGACGTAGAGCGCAACGGCGAGCGGCGCCGCGACGTCGTGCCCGTCGATCCGAAGGATCTGCCTCTCGCCGAGCTCGAGCGAGTAGTCGACGACGAGGTCGGCAAGGCGCTCGACGCGCGGATCCCTCATTGGCGCCTTATACCAGCGGCTCGAGGACGGATTCGCGCGGCGGCCGCTCGAGCACCGCCTCGAGAAGGCGGCCGGCGCCGAACCGCACGGGATCGTCCGAGAGGAGGCCCGTCTCGTCCTCGGCGGCTGCGATCGCACGGTGAGCCGCCTCCTCGTCCAGCGCGGCCGTGTTGAGCGCGATCGCCGCCACCTTCGCCGGCCGAGCCGGCAGCGCGATCCGCTCGTGGAGCTCGACGAGCTCCGCGAGCGATGGGATCGGATGCCCCGGACATCCCTCGATCTCGCGGGAGCCGGCCAGGTGGCAGAGGACGAGCGCGTGCGGTGCGCTCCCGTGCATGAGCCCGAGCGTTACCCCGGAGAATTGAGGATGGAGAAGCGCACCCTGACCCTCGACCCAGAGGAGATCGCCGCGGCGCGCGCCCTCGACGACGAGGCGCTCGGCGGCGCCGCCGAGGAAGTCCGCGATGACGGCGTCGACCGCGATGCCCCAGCCGGCGATCACGATCCCCGTCTGGCCCGTCGGCACGAACACCGAGCGGAGCGCGCGGCGCTCGGCCTCGAGGTGGAGCTCGAGCGCCATCGTCTTCTTACCGATCGCGCAGTCGGACCCGACCGTCAGAACGACGCGGGCGCCGTGCTTCAGGTTCTCGCCGGTCGGGACGCTCAGATCCGGGGGCGGACGGCGCACGTCGCGAAGCTCGACGCCTCTCCTCGCCGCAAGTGCCGCGAATTCGGCATCGTCGCCGAGGAACTCGTGCATCCCGGCCTCGACGTCGAG
>JALZFU010000231.1 GCA_030861385.1 Actinomycetota bacterium | reverse complement strand
CGTTTGGGGCCGAGCCGGGCGGCGGGCGGGGTGCCGACGTCGTCATCGAGGCTGCCGGGAGCGAGGCAGCGTGGCGCGACGCCGTCGACCTCGTGCGGCCGGGCGGCACGGTCGTCTTCTTCGGCGGCCTCCCGCGCGGGACCGCCGTTCCGCTCGACTCGTACCGGCTGCACTACGACGAGCTCACGCTCCGTGGTGCGTTTCACCACGTCCCGCGTACCGTCCGCGCAGCGCTCGCGTTCCTCGCGACGGGCGCGTACCCGTGGGGGCGGCTGATCACACACCGAGTCGGGCTCGAGGGCGTCGTCCCGCTCCTCGACGATCCGCCCCCCGGGCTCCTCAAGGCAGCCGTTTTTCCGTAGCTTCCGGCGGATACGATCAGCCGACACCCGAAGTGAGGAGGAGGAGTTGCCCGGTCTCATGAGCCGCACGTCGAGCGTCGTCAAGGCGTGGATCTCGCGCCTGCTCGACCGCGCGGAGGATCCGTCCGTCACGCTCGATTACTCGTACGAGCGGCAGCGCGAGCAGCTGCAGAAGGTCAAGCGCGGCGTCGCCGACGTCGTGACGGCGAAGAAACGGCTCGAGCTCCAGACGGGGAAGCTCGAGCAGGAGGTCGCGAAGCTCGAAGGGCAGGCGCGTCAGGCACTCGCCGCGGGCCGCGAAGACCTGGCCCGCGCGGCGCTCGAGCGGAAGGCGCTCGCGCAGCAGCAGCTCCAGGGGCTCGATCAGCAGGCGGCCGATCTCGAGCGCCAGCAGCAGCAGCTCGTCGCCGCGGAGAGCCGGCTGGCCACCAAGGTAGAGACCTTCAGGACGCACAAGGAGGTGATCAAGGCCCAGTACTCCGCGGCCGAGGCGCAGGTGCGAATCGGCGAGGCGGCTTCCGGGATCGGCGAGGAGATGGCCGACACGGGCCTCGCGATCGAGCGCGCTCGCGACAAGACCGAGCAGATGCAGGCGCGCGCCGCGGCCGTCGAGGAGCTCACCGCGGCCGGCACGCTCGAGGACTTCACGACGCCCGGCGGCTCCCAGCTCGACCGCGAGCTGGCGCAGATCAGCTCCGGGGCGCAGATCGAGGACGAGCTCGCGCGGCTCAAGGGCGAGCTTGGGACGGGCCGGGAGCGGAAGGAGATCGAGCAGTGATCGTCCGGCTCATGGGCGAGGGCCAGTACCGCATCGGCGACGACCTGCGCAACCGCCTGAACGAGCTCGACGATCGCGCCGGCGCGGCGCTCGAGGCGGGGGACGAGAACGAGCTCGACCAGGTTCTCGATCAGATGTTCGAGCTCGTGCGGGGCGAGGGGGAGAAGCTCGCCGACGACGATCTCTCGCCGTCCGACGCCGTCATCCCGCCGAGCGACCTGACGCTCGAAGAATCCCGCGAGCTCATGTCGCACGAGGGCTTCATCCCCGACGTCCCTGCTCCCGGCTAGGAGTCGAGCGGTGCGTCGAAGAGCCCAAGCCACCGTTCCAGCTCGGGCTCGATCGGAAGCTCCCCTTCCAGCTCGTTCTTGAGCCGGAGCTCCTCGGCGTTGTCGCGGGTCTTGTCCTCCCCGGTCGGAACGAACGGCCAGAACGTGCCGCGCTTGTAGCCGTAGACGAGGTGGACGGGTCGCTCTCGGCCGTCGAACCGGAAAATGGCCGCCAAGAGCTGCGACCCGAAGCCCTGCGCCTCGAGCTCGGAGCTCACGAGATGGACCGACGTAACGAGATCCTCGAAGTCGGGATCGCGGACGACGAGCCACTGGAAGCCGTACGAGTCCGACCGGCGGCGAACTTCGGAGCCGGAGGTCTCGGCCGCGACGGCGAGAAGCTCGTCGATTCCCTGCTCGGCGCGCGCGAACTCGCCCGCCGAAAGCGGCTTGAAGCATACCGCCGCGACGCCTGACGAGCGCAGCGCGAGCTCGGCCTCGAGCGTCACGTACGCGCTCGAGAGCGCGAAGAGCTTGTCGAGCTTCGCCCCGGCGAGCTTCTTTCGCCCGAAGAGGATGTCTCCGAGTCCCACCGGCCGAGCGTAGCCCACGACGGGGCGGGCCCGTGCGTCAGACGTTCGCTACGGGTGAATCGGGTTCGGCGGCGTTACGGGTGGGCCCACCGGGGTCGTCGGCGGCCCGACGGGCGTCACCCCGCCCGGCCCACGAGGCGGCGTGACGGGCGGTCCGACGGGAGTCGTCGG
>JALZFU010000187.1 GCA_030861385.1 Actinomycetota bacterium | reverse complement strand
CGGCGCTCTCGCCGAGCGCGTAGTGCCGCTCGTCGTCTGCGCGACGCCGATCGGGAACCTCGACGACGTGACGCTCCGCGTCCTCCACGAGCTGGGGGAGGCGGACGTCGTCCTCTGCGAGGACACGCGTCGGACGCGCGTCGCCGAGGTCGAGCGCCACGAAGCCGACGAGGCCCGAGCCGATGAGCCCCGCCTCGGCGCCGAGGACGGCGAGCGTGATCCGAACGTACTCGCGCGCGATCGGCAGAGCCCGCTCGGCCACCACCCTGCGCGCGGGCTCGAGGAGGAGCTCGCCCGCGCGCGAGAAGCCGCCTCCGATCACCACGAGCTCGGGGTTGAACACGTTCACGTAGTTCGCGATCCCGTGACCGAGGAAGTAGCCGATCCGCCGGAGAACCTCGCACGCGTCGGCATGCCCTTCGTCGGCGAGCGCGACGACGAGCGGCGGCGACAGCTCCCGCCCGGCGGCCAGCTCGCGAGCGAGCGCCCCGTCGGGGCGCTCGGCGGCGATCTGATCCGCCATCCGGTCGGCCGCGGTGCCCGACGCGAGCGCCTCGAAATGCCCGATCCCGGGGCAGAAGCCCTGACAGGGCGGCCCGTCCACCTGGATCGTGACGTGGCCGAGCTCCCCGGCGGTCCCGAGCGCGCCTCGGTACAGCTCGCCGTTCAGGATGAGGCCCCCGCCGATCCCCGTCCCGAGCGTGATCATCACCATGTGGTCGCTGCCGCGGCCCGCGCCGAAGCGCTGCTCGGCGAGGACGGCGGCGTTCGCATCGTTCTCGAGCGCCACCGGAAGCCGAAACCGTGAGGAGAGCTGCTCGCGAAGGTCGACACCGGCGAGAGGGACGTTCACCGAGGCCCCGGCCCGGCCCGCCCGTTGGTCGATCAACGACGGGATGCCGACTCCGAGCGCGCCGATCCGATGGTCCAGGAGCTCCTCGATCGTCGACTCGAGCTGGGCGAGGAGAGCCGCCTGGCTGGACGTGTCCGTCGGGTGCTCCGTCCGGCGGAGGACGACGCCCTCTCGGTCGACGATGCCCCCGGCGAGCTTCGTCCCGCCGAGGTCGAGCGCGATCACGTGCTGGTCGTCCATGCGGTTCGTGCGCGAGGCGTCGCGGGGCTCCTGGCTACCATAACCCGTCGGCGTGGCCGACAAGGAGAAGCCGTACAAGGTCTACCGTGGCGGCCGCGCGAGGGGGCCGATCCGCCCCGAGAAGGAAGCTCCGAGCGTCCGTGGCGACGGCACGGGTCGCGCTTCCAAGCGACCGCGTAGCGGCCGGCGTTGGCGGCGGGTCGTGCTCCTCCTCCTGGTCGGGCTCGTCCTCCTCGCGCTCGTGTGGGCGCTCCTCGGGTACCTGGCACTCCGCCGGGGCGTCGGAGCGGCGAACGACCGTCTCGACGGCGACGCGCACCGTGCCCTGACGCCGGCGGACGGCTCCATCCTCTCGAGCGCGACGAACGTCCTCGTCCTCGGCGCAGACGTCGGGAAGGAGTTCAAGGGGCGCGACGTGGGCCGAGGCCGCGCCGACTCGATCATGCTCGTCCGAACGGATCCGGACGCCGACCGGGTCGCGTACGTGTCGATCCCGCGAGATCTCCGCGTCGAGATCCCCGGGCACGGCCTCGACAAGATCAACTCCTCCTACGCGGTCGGGGGACCCGCGCTCGCGGTCGAGACCGTGCAGGCCCTGACCGGGCTCGAGATCAACCACGTCGTCGTCGTCGACTTCGCGAGCTTCCGGGACGTCATCGACGCCGTCGGCGGGATCACCGTCGAGAACCCGAGGCCGATCTTCTCGAACGCCTTCGACTGCCCCTTCCGGCAGGCCGAGCGCTGCTCGAAGTTCGAGGGCTGGCGCTTCCGAAAGGGAAAGCTGCACCTCGACGGGCAGCGGGCCCTCGTCTACGCGCGCATCCGACACAACCGCCTCGATGCGGGCGAGAGCGACATCACACGAGGTCAGCGCCAGCAGCGGGTCCTGCAGGGGCTCGCCGACAAGGTGGTCGGCGTCGGCGGGTTCCTCCGGATGCCGTTCATCGGAGACGACCTGGTCGAGCCGCTCGCGACCGACCTCTCGACGGGCGAGCTCCTCGAGCTCGCGTGGGCTCGCTGGCGAGCCGCGGACGACAAGACGCTCCGCTGCACGCTGGGCGGCGAGCCCGCCGACGTCGGCGGGTCCGCCGTCCTCCAGCCGTCCGAGGACAACGCGCTCGTGATCGCGGGGATCCTCGACCCGGACAGTCGGCCCCCGGATCCCAGGCCCGGCGACCCGTTCTCGCCCGCCTGCTTCACTGGGCGAGCCGGCTCGTAGCCGCACGCGCTACGCCTCGGCCGGCTTCTTCTCGACCTTCTCAGCAGTCCCTTCGGCGGGCTTCGTCTCCCCGCCCGTGCCCTCGCCCTCCTTGCCGTCCCGTCGCTTCGCGCCGCGACCGTAGTCGGTCGAGTAGAACCCGGAGCCCTTGAAGTGGATCGCCGCCGGGTAGAGGACTTTCTCGACTGGGGCGGCGCCGCAGACCTCGCAGGCGGCGGGGGGCGGATCGGTCATCCGCTGGAAGAGCTCGAACGTGTGCCCCTGCGGGCAGCGGTATTCGTAGATCGGCATGAAAAAAGGCGCGGTGTGCGGGGACGAATCTACCAGCGGGCCCTGTCGTCCCCTGCCGCCGAACGGGGGACGGGAGGGTCAGCGAAGCGCCGGAGAGTCGCCCGGCGCGCGCTCGGCCGCCTCCCGCTCGACGACCTCGCGAAAGCAGGGCGCCTGCTCGAAGGCGGCAAGCCCGGCCGGCGTCGCGCGCGGGGCGCCTCGCGCCTTGACTCGCATCCGCCCGGCGGCCGCAAGCCCAGCCGCACTCCCGACGAGCCCCCCGATGAGGAACGAGCCGACGCGCCGCCCACGTTTCGAGTCCACCGCCCGATTGTAGGGTCTCGCCGGCCGTGATCTGCGCGCTCGGCGACCTCCTCCTCGACGTCATCGTGCGCGTCGACGGGCCGATCGCCGCGGATACGGACACGTATGGGAGGACCGCCGTCGCGCCGGGTGGGCAGGCGGCGAACGTCGCCGCGTGGGTCGCGGCGCTCGGGGGCGAGGCGAGATTCGCCGGGAAGCGTGCGCGCGATCCCGCGGGCCGAATCGTGGCCGAGACCCTCGCCGGGCGCGGCGTCGACGTGGTCGGTCCCGAGGTCGCGGCCGGGACGGGGACGGTCGTCTCGCTTGCCGGAACGGACGGAGGGCGGACGATGCTGACCGACCGCGGCGTCGCCCCTGACCTCCGGGCGGACGAGCTCGACCCCGGCTGGTTCGCGTGCCGGTTCCTCCACGTTCCGTCCTACAGCCTCGTTCGCTCGCCCATCCGCGAGGCGGCGCTCGAGGCCGTCCGAATCGCGCGGACAAGCGGCGCGTCCGTAAGCGTCGACCTCTCGAGCACGAGATCGATCCGCGAGTATGGAGCGGATCCGTTCGCCGTGCTCGTCTCCGTGCTTCGGCCCGACGTCGTCTTCGCGAACGAGGCCGAGTTCGCGCTCGTCCGAACGCTCGACGCGCCGACGATCGTCGTCAAGCGCGGCGCTCGAGGCTGCCTCGTCACGACCCGGGACGGCAGCGAAGAGCATCCGGCAAAGCCGGCGACCGTCGTCGACGGGACGGGCGCGGGTGACGCGCTCGCGGCGGGCTTCCTGCTCGGCGGCGTAGAGCTCGGCCTCGAGGCGGCCGCACGAGCCGTCGCGACCACCGGAGGGTTCCCGCCGTGAACGACCTCGTCGACGTCGCGCCCGACGTCGCCCTCGCGCTCGCCGACGGTCACCCCGTCGTCGCGCTCGAGACGACGCTCGTCTCCCACGGTTTCCCACGCGGGGACGGCGGGGCGGTAGCCCACGCCTGCGAGGCGCGGGTCCGCGAAACTGGTGCCGTTCCGGCGACGATCGGCGTTCTCGACGGCGCCGTCCGCGTCGGCCTCGACGCCGCCCAACTCGCCCTCTTCGCCGAATCGCCCGCGGCACGGAAGGTAGGGCCCCGCGACCTCGCCGCGTGCGCCGCTCAGCACGCGCTCGGCGCGACGACGATCGGCGGCACCCTTGCGGTCTGCCGGACGGTCGGCATCCGTTTCCTCGGAACCGGCGGCCTCGGCGGCGTCCACCGCGGCTTCTCGGAGACGCTCGACATCTCGGCCGATCTCGCGCAGCTCGCACGAACGCAGGCGCTCGTCGTCGCCTCGGGAGTGAAGTCGATCCTCGACGTCTCGGCGACCGCCGAGGCGCTCGAGACGCTCGGCATCCCGGTTCTCGGCTGGCGCACAGACGAGCTCCCGCTCTTCTACCGGGCCGACGGCGGTCCCCCCGTGTCCGCGCGTGTCGAGACGGAGGACGAGGCCGCCGCCCTCGCCCGCGCCCATTGGGAGCTCGGCGGCGCGGGCGTCGTCCTCGCGGCGCCTCCAGCTGAGAGCCTCGACGTCGAGCCCTTGGTCGAAGCGGGGATCCGCGAGGCCGAGGAGCACGGGATCCGGGGACAGGACGTGACGCCGTTCGTCCTCGCACGCGTTCACGCGGCGAGCGGTGGGCGAACCGTGCAGGCGAACAAGCGCCTGGTCGCCGACAACGCCGCCCTTGCCGCCGGGGTCGCCGTCGCGTGCGCGTATCGGTGACCGGCGCGCAGGCGAGGGCGAGGATGGCGCGGACGTGACGAGCCGCCCCCCGGCGGTCGAGCCGGCCGGGCGGGAGCTCGACGACGAAGGACGCCGCCTCCGGGAAGCGGTGGTTCTGCCAGTTCGGAGCGCTCCCGCGCGGCCAGCGGATGCTTCGGTACGTAACGTGGGCGACGCGCGCGTAGCGGCGCGCCGCGTGCACGCTCGCACCCCAGGCGCGAACGAGCGCCTGCGGCTGGTGGTACCAGATCGAGACGTCGGGCCGGACGCTCAGGATGAGCCTTCTAGCGAGGCGCGTCTCCCGCTCGGAGAAGGGGCGGGGTCCCGGGTACTGCGGGTCCCAGCGGCGTCCGAAGCGGCGCCACTCGGACCGGAAGTTCCGGTTCAGGTCGACGCCGCGGGCGTTCTGGCGAAGGCCGGCGGCGGCGCCGTCCGGGTTCACGTCGTGGACGATCCAGAGAGCGACCCCGCCGGGAGCCGATGCGCGGACGAGCCGGCGCGTGATCGCCTCTCCGGCGCACTCGTCGCCGTGGATGCAGCCGACGACGAGGATCCTCCGTCTCGCGTCCGGGTCGCCGACGATGACCGCTCGAATGGGGCGGTCGTCCCACGACCGGCCGAGGAGCTCGACGACGGGACTCCGGATCCCGCCGCCGATCACGGACGCGAGCGAGAGCGAAAGAGCGGCGAAGACGCCCATCGCTTTCTTCTACGCGACGGCGCCCTCCCGCGGTCCACGGACTCGGCTCGCCGCTCGATGCGTAGAGCGACCGGATGAGGAACTCCTCGTACGCGGCGGTAGCCGGCCTCGCCCTCGCGGCGGTCGCCCTCGCCATGCTCGTCGCCCTCCCGAGCGGACCGAGCGCGTCCCCTGCCGACCCCACCACGCGCCGCGAAGCGACGGTCACGCCCGCCGAGAGGCAGCCCACTCGAGGCGCGGTCACGCCGACTGGGCGGAAGCGAGCGCGGATCGAGTGGCGCGAATCGAAAGCGATCGGGCTTCCATACGCGGGCCGCCTCGTCGACGCCGTCCAGCTTCCGAGCGAAGGCCGCCACTTCTTCACCTGGGACCCGGTGTTCCACCGGTCGCCTAACCGGCCGTGGCGGCGTTGGGGCACCGACGGACTCGTTCGCAGCACCTTGCGAGTCGTGCGGGCGTTCGCGGCCGCCCACCCGGGGGCTCCGCGCGTCGGAATCGGCGACTTGAGCCGGCGGCACGGGGGCGACTTCGGTCCTCGCTTCGGCGGGATCGGGCACCGCTCACACCAAAACGGGCTCGACGTCGACGTCTACTACCCGCGGCTCGACCGCCGGGAGCGCTCGGCGCGATCGCCGGCGCAGGTCGACCGTGCGCTCGCGCAGGACCTCGTCGACCGCTTTGTCGCGGCAGGGGCGCTGCGCGTCTTCGTCGGCCCGGACGTCCACCTCACGGGGCCGCCGCTGATCGTCCAGCCGCTCGCGCACCACGACAACCATCTGCACGTCCGGCTTCCGCGCTCGCGCGCGTGAGCGAGCGGGGACCGAGTGAGGGAACGCCGCTCGGCCGGGCGACGACGGCTCGGCCTGGGCTTGGCGATCTCCCGGCTACGCGCGCAGGAGGTCGAGGAGCTCGTCGACGTCGATCGCCTCGTAGGTCTGGAGCTGCGTCGAGCCGCGGGCGCTGATCGCGACCGAGACGCGGGCGACTGTCTTCGCGTCCTCGGCCTCAACGATGTTCACGAAGTCGAACGGCCCCAGCATGAACCACTGGTGCAGGACGCGCGCGCCGAGCTCCTCGACGTCCTTGTTCACCTCACGGATCCGTTCCGGGTTCGCCCGGAGCGTCTGGAGCCCCTGTTCGCTCAGCTTCGACAGCATGATGTACGTCGGCACTCCGCCCCTCCTTCGTCAGTCGGCGGGGCGAGGATAACGCGGTCGCCTAGCGCCGGCGGGACGCCGTGGGCGCCGGTTCGCGCCGGACGCGCTCACGCGCTAACTGGTCGTGGTAGAGGACGACGAGGCCGAGGAAGAAGAACGGCGCGAGGACGACCTGGCTGACGAGGAAGGCGGCGCGCCGGCCGTTGTCGCCGAAGCCGACGAGTACGGACGCGAGGAGCGGTCCGAGAAGGCCGTAGATCAGGACGAGCGCCGAGGTGACGCCGACGGCGTGGACGAATTCGGTGCGAGCGAGCTCGACCGACCGGTGGAGGCCGTGGCCGAGGCGCTCGAACCATCTGCGCCGCTCCTCCTCGTCGGGGAGCATGGTGATCGGAATCGAGAACCCGACGACGACGAGCCAGCTCACGGCGAAGAGGAGAAAGACGAGCCCCGCGAGCGGGTCCCCGGCTCGGATGAAGACGCCGAGCGCGAAGGGCACGGCGACGACGACGACGAGTACGAGGAGCACGGGGGCCTGCGAAGCGACTCGCCTCCAGGCGGCGGCGAAGCCGTCGTCGGCGGCCACGCGCGCGGAAGCGGCGTAGCAGGCCGTAAAGGCTGCGGCGACGAGAACGATCGCCGGCAGGTCGGGGAGCTCGAGCGCGAGACGAAACGTCCCCGCGACGACGGCGCCGGTTCCGAGCGCGCGCCAGACCCGCTCGCCGTAGAGCCGGACCGTAGTCGCGAGGACCTCGCCGAGGGCGAGCGGCTTGTCGATCAGGGTGGCCGCCACACTGGCCATCTTGCCGCGCCCCCCGTCGCTCGGCCGTCGTTCGACGAGGAGGTCGGAGCCCTGGACTCGGGAGCGAGGGCGAGAGCCGCCCGCCGGGCGCGGGAGGTGGCTTAGGCCGCCGCGGGTTCGAGCGCCTCGGCCTTCTCGAACGCGAGCTCGCCGTCGCGAGCGTCCACGAGGACGGTGTCGCCTTCCGAGAAGGCGCCCTCGAGGAGCTGGAGCGCGAGCGGGTTCTCGATCATCCGTTGAATCGCCCGCTTCAGCGGCCGCGCACCGTACGTCGGATCCCACCCGGTCTCCGCGACGAGCTCCTTCGCCTCGTCGGTGAGCTCGATCGAGATGCCGCGCTCGGCGAGTCGGCCGCGGAGCCGCGCGAGCTGGAGCTCGACGATCTCCGCAAGCTGCTCGCGCGTCAGCGGGTGGAACTCGACGATCTCGTCGATCCGGTTCAGAAACTCGGGGCGGAACCGCTCTCGCATCTCGGCGCCCGAGCGGACGTTCGAGGTCATGATCACCACGGTGTTCCGGAAGTCGACCGTGCGGCCGTGGCCGTCGGTCAAGCGGCCGTCGTCGAGGATCTGGAGCAGGACGTCGAAGACCTCGTCGTGCGCCTTCTCGATCTCGTCGAGGAGGATCACGCAGTACGGCCGGCGCCGGACGGCCTCGGTGAGCTGCCCGCCCTCCTCGTAGCCGACGTACCCGGGCGGGGCGCCGATCAGCCGGGCGACCGTGTGCCGCTCCTGGTACTCGGACATGTCCAGGCGAACCATTGCGCGCTCGTCGTCGAACATGAACTCGGCGAGAGCGCGCGCGAGCTCGGTCTTCCCGACCCCGGTCGGTCCGAGAAAGACGAAGGAGCCGATCGGGCGATTGGGGTCCTGCAGCCCGGAGCGCGCGCGGCGGAGCGCATTTGCGACGGCGGAGACGGCCTCGTCCTGCCCGACGACGCGCTCGTGCAGGCGCTCCTCCATGTGGATGAGCTTCTCCGTCTCGCCCTCCATGAGGCGCGAAACCGGGATCCCGGTCCAGCGCGCGACGACCTCGGCGACATCGTCCTCGTCGACCTCCTCCTTGACCATCGGATCTCCCTGCGGCGCCGAGTGCTCCTCGAGCTCGCGCTCGAGGCTCGGAAGCTCCCCGTAGCGGATCTCGGCGACGCGCTGGAGGTCGGCGTGGCGCTCGGCTCGCTCGGCCTCCATCCGGAGCGCGTCGATCCGCTTCTTGATCTCGGCCACGCGCTGGAGCGCCTCCTTCTCCGCGTTCCAGCGCGCCGCGAGCGCGTCGCGGAGCTCCTTCGCCTCGGCGAGCTCGCGCTCGACCGGCTCGCGAACGTCGGCGGACTCCTTCCCCATCGCGGCGAGCTCGATCTCGAGCTGCCGTACGCGCCGATCCGCCTCGTCGAGCTCGATCGGCGACGAGTCGATCTCCATTCGAAGCCGCGAGGCGGCCTCGTCGACGAGGTCGATCGCCTTGTCGGGGAGGAAGCGGTCGGAGATGTAGCGGTCAGAGAGGACGGCGGCGGCGACGAGCGCCGCGTCTCGGATCCGGACGCCGTGGTGCGCCTCGTAGCGCTCCTTGAGCCCGCGCAGGATCGCGATCGTGTCCGCGACCGACGGCTCTCCGACGAATACCGGCTGGAATCGACGCTCGAGCGCCGCGTCCTTCTCCACGTGCTTGCGGTACTCGTCAAGCGTCGTCGCGCCGACGGCGCGGAGCTCGCCGCGGGCGAGCATGGGCTTCAGCATGTTCGCGGCGTCGACAGCGCCCTCGGCCGCGCCCGCGCCGACGATCGTGTGGAGCTCGTCGATGAAGAGGATGATGTCGCCGGCGGCGTTCTTGATCTCGGTGAGGACGGCCTTCAGGCGCTCCTCGAACTCGCCGCGGTACTTCGAGCCCGCGAGGAGGGCGCCGATGTCGAGCGCCCAGACGCGCTTGCCCTTCAGCCCTTCGGGGACGTCGCCCGCGACGACGCGCTGCGCGAGCCCTTCGACGATCGCCGTCTTTCCCGTCCCGGGCTCGCCGATCAGGACAGGGTTGTTCTTCGTTCGCCGCGAGAGAACCTGGATCACCCGCCGGATCTCGTCGTCTCGGCCGATCACCGGATCGAGCTTCCCCTGCTCGGCGAGCTCGGTCAGGTCGCGTCCGAACTTCTCGAGCGCCTGGTACGACCCCTCGGGGTCCTGCGACGTAACCCGCTGGGAGCCGCGCACCTCCGCGAGCGCCTGGAGGAGCGCCGCTCGGTCCACGAGATCGAGCGCGAGGAGCAGGTGCTCCGTCGAGACGAACTCGTCCTCGAGCTGGCGCATCTCGCGCTCGCCGTCGTCGAGGATCTGGGCGAACGCGGTCGAGACGTGCGGCTGCTGGCTCGAGCCTGCGACGGCCGGCTTCTGTGCGAGGACCGCCTCCGCCTCGGAGCGGAGCGCCTGGGGGGAGGAAACGAGGTTCCGAGGAAGCTCCTGATCCATGAGAGCCAGGAGGAGATGCTCGGGGTACACCTCCGGATTTCCGCGGCGGCGCGCCAGCTCGGCGGCGGCGCCGACGGCCTCCTGTGATTTC
>JALZFU010000186.1 GCA_030861385.1 Actinomycetota bacterium | reverse complement strand
TCGCCCTTCCGTGAGGGTCCGGCCCAAGAGGGAGCTCGGACAGCACTTTCTCGTCGACGAAAACATCCTCGGCGTCGTACGCCGCCTCGCCGAGCTCGCACCGCATGACGTCGTCCTCGAGGTGGGCGCCGGGCTCGGCGTTCTGACGGCATACCTCGCCGATCGCGTCCGCCTCGTCCACGCGGTCGAGCTCGACCGCTCGCTCGAGACGCCGCTCCGCGCCCGGCTCGCGGATCGACCAAACGTCGAGCTCCTCTTCGGCGACGCGCTCGCGCTTCCGCTCGACGAGCTCGACCCGGCGCCGCGGAAGCTCGTCGCGAATCTGCCCTACCAGGTGGCGACGCCCGTCGTCGCCGAGAGCCTGGCGGGTCTTCCGGCGGTCGACGTCTGGTGTGTGATGGTTCAGCGGGAGGTTGCCGATCGCTTCTTCGCTCGCCCGCACACGAGGAGCTACGGCGCCGTCTCGGTGCTCGTCCAGCTGACCGCGGAGCGGACGGGCTTCCACCCGGTCTCGCGCGCCGTCTTTCGTCCGCCGCCGAACGTCGACTCGGCGCTCGTCGCCTTCCGCCGCCGCCGCGACTGGGGCTCCGAGTACGAGGCGATCGACCGGGTCGTGCACGCCGCGTTCGCTCACCGGCGGAAGACGCTCGGGAACTCGCTCGTGCTGTCGGGCTTCGAGCGCGACCGCGTGGAGGCGGCGCTCGGGGAGCGGCAGGCCCTCCGAGCGGAGGCGCTCGAGCCGAGCGAGTTCGTCGCGCTCGCGCGCGCGCTCACGTGAGGCGCGAGGCGTTCGCAAAGCTGAATCTCTCGCTCGTCGTCGGCGAGCGGCGGGACGACGGCCTCCACGAGGTTGCGACCGTGCTCCAGCGGATCGATCTCGCGGACGCGGTCGAGCTCGATGAGAGCGACGAGCTCCGGGTCGAGGGCTTCGAGGAGGACTCGCTCGTACGCGGGGCACTCGGGCTCCTCGCGCGGACGGCGGGCCTATCCGCCCGTTGGCGCGTCCGGATCGAGAAGCGGATCCCCGTCGCCGCCGGCCTCGGCGGCGGGAGCGCGGACGCGGCCGCCGCCCTTGCTCTTGCGAACGAGACGCTCGCCGAACCGCTCGCCCCGGCCCTCCTCGAGCGCCTTGCAGCGGAGTTGGGCGCGGACGTGCCGTTCTTCCTCGCGGCCGGGCCGAAGCTCGGCGAGGGGGCCGGGGAGCGACTGCGACAAGTGGACCTTCCACAGGACTACACCGTGCTCGTCGCGCTCGCGCCCGGCCCCGAGAAGCCGTCGACGGGCGACGTATACCGCCGCTTCGACGCGATGGGCGGCGGGCCCGGCTTCGTCGAGCGGCGAGCGGCGCTCCTAGCGGCCCTCGAGAGGCGCGACCTTGCCGCCCTCCCGCCGAACGACCTCGCCGACGCCGCCGGGGGCGGCGATCTCGTCCGCGCGCTTCGGGCGCTCGGCGCGTTTCGGGCCGACGTCACCGGCGCCGGTCCGGCCGCGTACGGCCTCTTCGAGGAGCGAGACGATGCGGAGCGCGCCGCGGCCGCGCTCGCGACACGAGCGGCGCTCTGGCTCGCGAAACCCGTCTGGTAGCGTCAGCGCGTGGCGACCTATCCCGTGCTCGAGCACCGCGAGAGGCGGTCGAACCGGTGGCTTCGCGAGAACAGGCTTCGCATCGCGTTCGGGATCGCGATCGCCGAGACGATCCTGATCGTCGTGAACGCGCTCCAGTGGCGGTGGGCCCTCCTCTTCGCGGGCGCCGTCTTCGCGTTCCACTATTTCCTCGGACGAAGGCTCCGCTTCGCGTCGGTGCGCGAGCTCTCGTGGACTGCGACGATCTCCCAGACGCTTCCAGTCCTCGTTCCGATCCTCCTCGTGGTCGTCGGGACGCTCTTCGTGCTCGGGATCCTCGCGGCGGCGATCGTCGTGCTCGCGCTCGTCGTTGTCGGCCGTCGCTGACGTCGAGTAACGTGCCTTGGGATGGCCGCCTGTCGTTGCGGCGCAGCCAAGTGGTAAGGCAGCGGTTTTCGGAAACGAGGGAACCCCTGATTCCCCCGTTGGACCCCTCCTCCCATCGTTGGGGCGTAGCCAAGTGGTAAGGCAGCGGGTTTTGGTCCCGTGACCGGAGGTTCGAATCCTCCCGCCCCAGCTCCTTCCTGACTCGTGACACGGCCCCTCGCAGCGATCGTCATGGCGGGCGGGCTCGGGACGCGGATGAAGTCCACCCGGCCGAAGCACCTGCACCCGCTCCTCGGCCGCCGGCTCGTGGACTGGGCGATCGACGCGGTACGCGAGCTGGAAGCACGCCCCCTCGTCGTCGTCTGCGCGCCCGAGACCCGATCCGAGCTCGCGGAAGCGCTCCGCGGTGTCGAGCTCGCCGTGCAGCCCGAGCCGCGCGGCACCGGCGATGCGGCCGCGACGGCGCGCGCCGTCCTCGACGGGTTCGAGGGGGACGTGCTGGTCGTCCCGGGCGACTCGCCGCTCCTTGCTCCGGAGCTCCTCATCGACCTCGTCGAGGAACATCGCCGCGAGCGCCCGGCTGTGACGCTCCTCTCCGTCGAGACCAAGAAGCGGCTCCCGTACGGCCGGATCGTCCGGGACCCGTCGGGTGCCGTCCGGCGCATCGTCGAGGAGCGCGACGCATCGTCCGAGGAGCGCACGATTCGCGAGCTGAACGCATCGGTCTACGTCTTCTCGGCTGACGATCTCTGGTGGGCGCTCGAGCGCCTCGACGCGGGCAACGCCCAGGGCGAGCTCTACCTCACGGACACGGTCGGCCACCTGATCGACGCGGGCCGCCCGGTCGCGGTCGCCCGCTCGTCCGACGTGGACGCGGTCCAGGGCGTGAACACGCGCGTCGAGCTCGCCGAGGCGGCTGCCGTCCTCCGAAACCGGATTCTCGAGCGGCACATGCTGAACGGGGTCACGGTCGTCGACCCCGCGACGACGTGGATCGAGGGCGACGTCCAGCTCGAGCCGGACGCCGTCGTCCACCCGTTCACCGTTCTTCGCGGACGGACGGTCGTTCGAAGCGGGGCCGAGGTCGGCCCCCACGTCGTCGCGGTCGACGCCGAGATCGGGGCGGGGGTTGTCGTCGGGCCGTTCGCCTACCTCCGTCCAGGCACGCTCGTGGCCGGCGGCGCGAAGGTCGGCACGTTCGTGGAAGTGAAGAACTCGCGGATCGGAGAACGGACGAAGGTGCCGCACCTCTCCTACATCGGCGACGCGGA